>JBCCWM010000032.1:0-18115 GCA_039193505.1 Pseudomonadota bacterium
ACAAGCGACGCTACAAACGGCGCAACCGGATCGAGATCCCGTTCGGCAGGCTCAAGGATTGGCGGCGTGTCGCAACGCGATACGACAGATGCCCCAAGGGTCTACCTCTCAGCCGTCGCCCTCGCAGCACTCGTCATTTACCGGCTATGAGTCCTGAGCCTAGCGTCCTGATCGCGGCGGCCGGGGATCTTGGTCAGCACGCGCTTCCTCCTCAACTGACATCTGCCATCGCCGCGCATAGTCCTGCATCTGTGCGGTCGGCGGGATCGTGACCGTCGGGCGCCTCAGATGAGGTTTGGCGTCAACGAGCATCGCGGCCCCTTGGCTGGTCCCGGTCCTGCCGTCCGACGCGGCCACCGGTGAGCCGGTTGCGGCACTGAGCATCTGACAGAACACGGCATTGGCCCCGAAGGGCCCTTCGACAACGATGGGACCTCGATGTCCGATCAAGTCGAGACAGGTGGCCGTCATCAGCGCCAAATGAAAGCTGGCCGCGGCGGTTCGCGCGCCGCGGCCAAGGGGCGGTTCTCCTCCGAGCCAACGCGCAGCCCGCTCCGGGAAGGGGCCCGAGCCTTGTACGACCGAGGGGAGGAGCATGATCAGGCGATCCAGAACATGCCGGACGTCATCAGGGCTGGGCGGGGCCGGGAGGCCCGAGATCACCGTTTCGAACGCTCGCCCGCCCATGAAGCGGGCCGAGGGAACGGGCGCGCCCAGTGCGTCCACATTGATCAATGTGTCCCGCTTGGGATCGAGCACTGTGGCCACCCCGCCGATCGCCAGCGCGATCACCCAGGTCCCGGTGGAGACGACCGAAAACGGCGGCTCGCGCGTCAGGATGTGAGGGAGCAGGGAGGCGTTCGAATCGTGGATGCCGCAATGGACCGGCGTCTCCCGGGGCAGGCCGGTTTCGCGTGCAACCGTCGGCAGGATGCATCCGAGGACGTCGAACGCGGAACGCGCGGGCGCCATCTTGCCCGCGAGGCCCAGCCGCTCGACCAGCGTAGAGAACGCGCGCGCCTTCGGCGCCCACAGATCGGTGTGGCAGCCGAGGGATGACACGTCGCTCGCCGCCACGCCCGTGAGCCGGTATCCCCAGTATTGCGGGTAGGTGAGGCATGTCGCGACCCGCGCCCGCAGCCCCGGATCCGTCGCAAACATCCAGTGGAGCTGTGCGCCGAGGTTGAGGCCCCCTGGCAACCGGGGGGAGCCGGTCTCCTCGAACGGAGGACGGAGCGTGTTGTAGGCCTCGGCGAGGGCGTCGGGCCCAGAGTGCTCGTAGTCCAGAACGGGCGCCGCCAAGCCTCCCGTCTGATCGAGGAGAACGCCGGCCGCGCCATGGGTCGTCACCGAGATCGCGGAGACCCCATATGTGCGATGCACCTCGCCAAGAGCGTCCAGCAGGAAGCGCCAGTGCCCCGCGACATCGAAATGCGGCCAGGGCGGGCCGTGCACCACAGTGTTGGGTCGCGTGACCACGGCACGCTCCGTCATCGTCTCGGTGTCGACCAGCGCAAGTTTGGCATTGGTCTTGCCGATGTCGATGACGGCGACATGGGTCACGCCGCGGATCTCATGGCATGTGGAACACAGGCGTGAGTGCTGTGACGATCGGTTTGTTGTCGGGCGCGGTCTCCATCACGTCCGCCATATGCGCCCACCAGCGCTGCATGATCTCGGACTCTGGCAACGCGGCCATGGTGTGATCTTCGGTGCGCCAGAGCACGCCAAAGAGAGCGTTCGTTTCCTCGTCGAGGTGGATCGAGTAGTCCGAGATCCCTGCCGCCCGGAGGAGGGCGAGAAGCTCGGGCCAGATCTCGTCATGCCGTCGCTTGTACTCGTCCCGACAGCCTGGGTTGAGCTGCATCTTGAACGCAAACTTCTCCATCATCGCCTCGCCATCGCCAGAAGCCGCGGCAGCGCGATGACCCCGATCAGCAAAAGGCCGATGAAGATCGACATGACGATGCCCGGCACGTTCAAAAGCCCCAGTCCGAAAGTGACCATCCCCATGACGAACGCCGCGATCACAACCCCTGGGATCGAGCCTGAGCCGCCGAGGATGTTGACGCCGCCGAGGACGACCATGGTGACAATCTCAAGCTCCCAGCCGAAGGCGATCGACGGCCGCGTCGAGCCCAGTCGCGACGTCAGGCACACCGATGCAAGGCCCGCCATCAGGCCGGTCAGCAGAAACAGGATGAACTTCACGCGTGCGACGCGGATGCCCGCGAACAGGGCGCCGGTGGGGTTGTTGCCGATCGCAAACACCGCCCGACCGAAACTCGTGCGGTGCAGGATCACAAAGTAGATCGCCGCAAGAAGGGCGAAGAGGACGAACTCGAAGCTGATCACCCACCAGACATAGCCCTGCCCGAAATAGGCGAACTCGGGCGGGTAGCCCCGATAGGCTTGATCTCCGAGCACGATGTAGGAAATCCCGCGAAAGAGGCTCATCGTGCCGATGGTCACGACGATCGATGGCAGGCCGAGGCCCGTGACGAGGGCTCCGTTGATCGCCCCGCAAAAAAGCCCCGTCCCAAGACCGACTGCCACGAGCGTCACTGTTGGCGTGTCGAGCTGCGCCGCAGCGCCCATCGCCGTCGAGGCCAGCGCGATGATCGCTGCGACGGAGAGGTCGATCTCGCCCGCGATGATCAGCATCGCCATGGCAAAGGCGATCATCGCCTTCTCGGTGAAGTTGAACGTGGCGTCGGAGAGGTTCCAGGCGTTCAGGAAGTAGGGGCTCATCAGGCTGTTCACGACAAAGATCGAGACGGCGACGGCGAGGAGGAGCGTCTCCCAGCTTTTGAGCGCACGCTTGGCCGGGCTTTCCAGTCGGTCGGGGAGGTGGCGGGTTGCGTCGGTCATAGGCTGTGCTCGGCCCGCCTGAGAATGATCCGTCCTTTGGCGCGCGCCGCGCGGGCATTGAAGGCCACGGCGACCACGATGGCGCTGCCGGAGATTGCGAGCTGCCAGAACGGCGAGATGCCCACGACCGGGAGCGCGTTCTTCACGAGACCGAGAAAGAGCGCGCCGAGGACCGCACCAATGACAGTGCCCGCGCCGCCCGCTATGGCGATGCCGCCGATCACGCAGGCGGCCACGACCTCAAGCTCGAACCCGGCTGCGATGTCCACATAGGCGACCGAGTAGCGCGCGACCCAGAGATAGCCGACGAGGCCCGCGAGCGTGCCCGAGATGACGAAGGCCCAGAATTGCGTCCGACCGACATGGAGCCCTGTGTAGACGGCCGCGTCGGGATTGCCGCCCACAGCGTAGAAGGCCCGCCCGAGCGGTGTGCGCGCGACGAGGATGAGGACCAGGGCCGTGACCGCCACCGCGATCCAGCTTAGCATCGGCAGGCCCGCGACGGTCGCGCGTGGAAAGCCCGTGAAGGCCGGGCTCATCTCATGCGCGTTGACCCAAGCACCGTCTGAGATCAGGAAAATGATGCCGCGATAGATCGTCATCGTGCCGAGGGTCACGACGATCGGTGGGATCGCGAGGGTCCACACCAGAACACCGTTGATCGCGCCGAGAAGGGCGCCGAGGCCGATCGCGACAGCCAGAATGGCCGCCACAGGAAGGCCCGGGAGGGCCACGTTGAGCATCGCGCAGACCATTCCTGTCAGCGCCAGGTTGGCCGCGACCGAGAGGTCAATGCAGCGCGTCAGAATGACCAGGGTCTGCCCGACGGCGAGCACGATCAAGGGCGCCGTGTCGTTGAAGACGCGGGCGAGGTTCTCCGGCGCGACAAAGGCCGGAAAGCGCAGCGCGATCAGGCCGAGGAGTGCTGCGATCACAGCCAGCAGAAGGACTTCGCGGGATTTGAGAAGCGCGGTCACGTCCCGATCCCCGCGGCGTGGCGGACCAACGTCTCCGGGCTCAGGGCGTCGCCCATGAGTTCCGCCGCGATCAGGCCCTCCCGCATGACGATCACGCGGTCGGACATGCCGAGGATCTCCGGGATCTCGGAGCTGACCATGATGACGGCAAGACCCTCGGCGGCGAGCTCCGCCATGAAGGCGTGAACGGCGGCCTTGGAGCCGATGTCGATGCCCTTCGTGGGTTCGTCGAGAATGATCACGCGCGGGCTCGTCGCCAGCCACTTGGCAATCACCACCTTCTGCTGATTGCCGCCCGAGAGCGTGCCGACATCCTGGTCGAGCGCCGCCGCCCGAAGGTCCAACCGTTCCGTGTAGCGGCGGGCAAGGGCAAACTCCGCCGCCAATCGAAGGAAGCCCGATTTCGACGTGGCGTGGAGCGAGGGAAGGGTGACGTTCTGAAAGATCGGCAGACCGATGATCGCTCCTTGCTTGCCGCGATCCTCCGGCACGTAGACGATGCCTGCGTTGATCGCGTCGCTCGGCGCGCGGATCCGGACTGGGACGCCATCGATCTCGACCGTGCCAGCCGATGGCCTGGTGATCCCGAAAACCGCCTGCATCACCTCGGACCGGCCTGCGCCGACCAGACCGTAGACCCCGAGGATCTCGCCCGTGCGGAGGGTAAACGAAATGTCGTCGAACTCGGTCGGGTGCGTAAACCCCTGCACGCGC
The DNA here is from genome assembly GCA_039193505.1 of Pseudomonadota bacterium. Lineage (GTDB taxonomy): Bacteria > Pseudomonadota > Alphaproteobacteria > Rhodobacterales > Rhodobacteraceae > Algicella. The sequence continues at coordinate 4,563 of JBCCWM010000032.1, forward strand.
AGGACAGTCTCGCCGATCTCGTGCTCGGATTTCGGGAAGATCTGATCGACCGAGCGGCCCACCATCATGCGCACGAGATCGTCCTCCGCGACCTCTGAGATGCGCCCCGCGCCGACATGCGCTCCGTCGCGGAACACGGTGTAGCGGTCGGCGATCCGAAACACTTCGTCGAATTTGTGGCTGATGAAGAGGATCGCACGCCCCTCCGCCTTGAGCCGCTCGACCAGGGCATAGAGCTCTTCTATCTCCTTCTGGCTGAGGGCGGCGGTTGGCTCGTCCATGATGACGACGCGCGCATCCACCGAGAGCGCGCGGGCTATCGCGACAAGGTGCTTTGAGGCGATGCCGAGCTCTTTGAGCGGCAGATCGGGGTTGAGCGGGGCGTCGATGCGCGTAAGGATTTCCTTCGATTTCCGCCGGAGCGTCGGCCAGTCGATAAGGCCGAGGCGGCCCCGTGGCGCGTGGCCGATGAAGATGTTCTCCGCCACCGAGAGCTCGTCGAACAGCACCGTCTCCTGATGGATGGCGGTGATCCCCGCAGCGGTGGCGTCCTGCGCCGTTGCGAACGTGACGGGCCGACCATCGATCTCGATCCGCCCCGCATCGGGCCGGTAGATGCCGGTCAGGCACTTGACAATGGTTGACTTGCCCGCGCCGTTCTCGCCGACGAGCGCCGTGACCTGACCCGGATAGAGCTCGAGCGAGACGTCGGAGAGCGCCCGCACGCCTGGAAAGGACTTGGTGATGCCCGTGAGGGTCATCACCGGCTTGGCCGTGTCGAGTGTGGCGGCGGTCTGAAGCATGTTGGATGCCCCTTGTGGCCCGCCGACGCAGCGCCGGGCCACAGCTTCCATCAATCGATCAGAAAATCTCCTTGAACTGATCGATGTTGGACGCGTCGTACACAAAGGGATCGGCCATTGCGCCCTCGGCGTTGTCGTCCAACGTCAGGGCCCCCATCCGGCCCATCGGGATCTCGGCCCCTGGCGCGGCTTGGGCCGCATCGGTGGCGAGCTGGTAGGCCAGCATGGTTGCTGAGTAGCCGAGGTCGATCGGGTTCCAGATGGCAAAGGACTTCGATGCGCCCGATGCGATCGCGCCGGCCATCTCAGAGGGCAGGCCGAGACCAGTGACGTTGACTTCCCCGACTTTGCCGGCGTCTTCGACCGCGCGCGCGGCGGCCACGATGCCCACCGAGGTCGGTGCAATGATCGCATCGAGTTCGGGGTAGGTCTGCATCAGGCCCTGAGCTTCGCGATAGGACTTATCGGCGAGATCGTCACCGTAGACCGTGCCCAGCACCTCGATCCCCGGATAGTCCCCCATCACTTTGCCCATCTCGTCGATCCAGATGTTCTGATTGGTGGCTGTGGCAGAGGCCGAGAGGACCGCAACTTCGCCGCCATCGGGCAGCTCGTCGGCTGCGAGCTTGATGATCATGTTGCCGATAAGAGCGTTCGAGGACGGGTTCAGATGCAACTCGCGCCCCTCGGGTGCAACGCCAGAGTCCCAGCTGATCACCGTGATGCCGCGCTGCATCGCGCGCTTGAGCGCGGGCACCAGGGCATCGGGGTCGTTTGCCGAGATCGCAATGGCGTCGACCTGCTGGGCGATCAGCGCGTTGATCACCTCGATCTGGCCTTCGGCCGTGGTGTCGGTCGGGCCGGTGTAGATGATCTCGACATTCCCGAGCTCGGCCGCGGCCTCCTCGGCGCCCTCAGCGGCTGCTTCGAAGAAGCCGATGCCGAGCGCCTTGACGACGAGAGCGATGCGCAGGTCGTCCTGCGCCTGAGCGGTGGTGCCTGCAGTGACGAGTGCCGCGAAAGCGATGCCACCCAGCAGTCTTTTGGTGATGCTCATTCTTCGTCCTCCCATGATGAGCGATTTTTCTGGTTCGGTTAGCCCGATCCCGTGTCCGCCGCGGCGCTTGACTGCGCCACGATCAGTTTGATGTCTGCGGCCTCGAGCATTGCCGCCGCGCGGTCGCTGAGGCCCGTATCCGTGATCACTTTGTCGATGCGCTCGAGCGGGCAGAGCACCAGGCTCGACCGTGCCTCGAACTTGGAGCTGTCGACGAGCACGATCAGCTCGTCGGCCTGCCCGATCAGCTTCTCCTCCGCCTGGATCAGGAGGGGGTCGGCCTCCATCAAGCCGAGCGGCCCGAGCCCCTGCGCCCCCATGAACATCCGCCTTGCATAGAAGTTGCGGGTCACGTCGTTCTCAAACGGCGAGAGGATGATGTTCTGTTCGCGGTAGATCGCACCGCCGGGCAGCATCACCGTGTTGCGCGAGTGATTGAGCAAGTGCTCCGCAATTGGGAATGAGTTGGTAAAGACCTGCAACCGCCGGGTGGCCAAAGGATGCACCATCTGAAACGTGGTCGTCCCGCCATTGATGATGATCGGATCGCCATCGTCGCAGAGCTCAGCGGCGGCGAGCGCAATCGCGCGTTTCTCATGGATCCGGAGCGTTTCGTTGACGGCAAAAGTCCGGCCGGCAAGTCCCACGAACTGCGGCGGCGCGATCGCCTCCGCGCCGCCACGGACCCTGCGGAGTTTCTTTTGCATGTGCAGCGTGGCGATGTCCCGACGAACGGTTGCCTCGGAGGCGCCGGTCAGGCCGCAGAGATCTGCGACACTCACGAACGGCCGGTCCTGAACTGCGGACAGAATGGCCGTATGTCGCTCTTTCTCGTGCAAGGGGACCTCCCGTTGGAGATCAAGACTGAGCGGGCCGGTGTGTCCTGTCAATCAAAAATGATCAAGTACAATCATGCTGCACCGCAATACGATTGATTATGATTGCTTGTGATTGACATCGCCGGTCTCTCGCCTCACCCTCCGTGCAGCGCGTGATCTGCGCGACGCCGCCGGGAGGACCTCATGCTGAAGACCGTTGTGACAGAGCCGCTTCGGAACCAGTGGGACGATGCCAAAGCGGCGGCGATGAGTGAGGCCGAAAAGCTGCTCTACCGCTCGAACCTGCTCGGCTCCGACAAACGGATCACAAATTTCGGCGGCGGAAACACGTCGGCCAAGATCACAGAGCGCGATCCGCTGACCGGGAAGGACGTCGACGTCCTCTGGGTCAAGGGGTCGGGCGGCGACATCGGTTCGATCAAGATGGACGGGTTCGCAACGCTTTATATGGAGAAGCTCGCGGCGCTCAAAGATCTCTACCGCGGTGTGGCGTTTGAGGACGAGATGGTGGGCTACCTGCCGCATTGCACGTTCAACTTGAACCCGCGCGCCGCTTCGATCGACACGCCCCTCCACGCCTATGTGCCAAAGACCCATGTCGATCATGTGCACCCGGATGCGATCATCGCAATTGCAGCCTCAAGGACCTCTGAGGCGCTCACGCGGGAGGTCTTCGGCGACGAGATCGGATGGCTGCCCTGGAAGCGCCCGGGGTTCGAGCTGGGACTGTGGCTCGAGAGGTTCTGCCGGGAGAACCCGACGGCCAAGGGTGTGGTGCTGGCCTCCCACGGGCTCTTCACCTGGGCGGATGACGCGAAGGAGTGCTACGCGCTGACGCTTGACGTGATTGAGCGCGCGACGGCGTGGCTTGCCGAGAAGACGGCAGACGTCGCGCCCTTCGGCGGCGCCGCCCATGAGAGCCTGCCGCCAGCGGAGCGGCGCGCCGTGGCCGCGCGCCTGATGCCGGCACTTCGCGGCATGGTTTCGGGAGAACAGCACATGGTGGGGCATTTCGAGGACACCGAAACGGTCCTTGAATTCGTCAATGGCCAGGACATGCCCGCGCTCGCAGCTCTCGGCACATCCTGCCCGGACCATTTCCTGCGCACGAAGATCCGCCCCCTGGTGGTCGAGTTCGACCCGGTGGAGGGCGATGTGGACGCGGTGCTCTCCGGCCTCAAAGCACAGGTTGCGGCCTACCGGGAGGACTACGCGGCCTATTATGAGCGCTGTCGCCGCGACACGAGCCCGCCGATGCGCGACCCAAATGCAGTGGTCTATCTCGTCCCCGGTGTCGGCATGATCACCTTCGCCAAAGACAAGGCGACGGCGCGGATCTCGGCGGAGTTCTACATCAACGCGATCAACGTGATGCGGGGCGCGTCATCAGTCGGCGAGTACATCGGTCTGCCCGAGCAGGAGGCCTTCGACATCGAGTACTGGCTCCTCGAAGAGGCCAAGCTGCAGCGGATGCCGAAGCCGAAATCCCTGGCTGGCCGGGTCGCATTGGTCACAGGCGGTGCCGGTGGCATCGGCACGGCGACGGCGGCGCGGTATCTGGCGGAGGGGGCGTGCGTTTTGCTGGCCGATGTGGACGGCGCGGCGGTGGAGGAGACCGCGGCGACGCTGGCCTCCACCTTTCCGGCCGATGCGATCCGAGCGCTCTGCATGGACGTGACCGACGAGGCCGCTGTGATCGCTGCGTTCTCGGAGGTGTCGGTGGAGTTCGGAGGCCTCGACATCCTGGTGTCGAACGCGGGCATTGCATCCTCGGCGCCGGTCGAGGAGACCTCGCTCTCGCTTTGGAGCAAGAACATGGACATCCTCTCGACCGGCTACTTCCTGGTCAGTCGCGAGGCGTTCAAAGTGCTCAGGCGTCAGGGGATCGGTGGATCGATTGTCTTTGTCGGCTCGAAGAACGCGCTCGCGGCGAGCCCCAATGCCGCCGCCTACTGCACGGCCAAAGCCTCCGAGCTGCACCTTGCCCGGTGCCTCGCCCTCGAAGGGGCTGGGGCGGGGATCCGCGTGAACGTGGTCAACCCGGATGCGGTCCTTCGGGGCTCACGGATCTGGCAGGGGGAGTGGCTGGAGCAGCGCGCGGCCACCTACGGCCTCGACAAGGGCGGTCTTGAGGAGATGTACCGCGACCGCTCGATGCTGAAACGCGCGGTCCTGCCCGAGGACATTGCTGAGGCCGCGTATTTCTTCGCTGCAGACACCTCCTCCAAGTCGACCGGCAACATCCTGAATGTTGACGCGGGGAACGTGCAGGCCTTCACCCGCTAGGAGCCGCCATGACCTACGAGAGCGCCAAAGCCGCCTTCGCGGAGTGGGAGGTCGACACGGAGGCGGCCTTGGATCGCCTGGCCGAGATCCCGATCTCGGTGCATTGCTGGCAAGGCGACGATGTCACCGGGTTCGAAACACGCACCGGCCTGTCGGGCGGCGGCATCCAGGCGACCGGCAACCACCCGGGCCGCGCCCGGACGCCTGACGAGTTGCGCGCCGATCTTGAGTTTGCCCTTGGGCACATCCCCGGGCGTCATCGCCTGAACCTCCACGCCATGTATCTCGACACGCCTGAGGCACCTGACCGCGACGAGATTGAGTATCGCCATTTCACACCTTGGGTCGAGTGGGCGAAGGAGCAGGGAATTGGGCTCGACTTCAACCCGACCTTCTTTGCGCACGCGAAGGCGGACGACAACCTGACCCTCAGCCACCCAGACGAGGGCATCCGAGCGTTCTGGATCGAGCATGGTCGCCGGACGCGCGAGATCGCGGCGCAGATGGGCGCGGCGCTCGGGTCATCTGCGGTCAACAACATCTGGGTGCCCGATGGCTACAAGGACACGCCCGTCGATCGGATGGCCGCGCGGGTGCGTCTCGAGGCCTCGCTCGATGAAATGCTCTCCGATCCCCATGACCGCGCCCATATGGTCGATGCCGTAGAGAGCAAGCTCTTCGGGATCGGGGTCGAGGCCTGCACAGTCGGCAGCCACGAGTTCTACCTCGGCTATGCGATCCGAAAGAGCACACTCCTCTGTCTCGACATGGGCCACTTCCACCCCACCGAGAGTGTCGCCGATAAGCTCAGCGCGGTTGCGCTCTCCCTGGATGAGCTCCTGCTCCATGTCTCGCGGCCCATGCGGTGGGACAGCGACCACGTGGTTTTGCTGAGCGACGACGTTCAGGCTGTCGCGAATGAGCTGGTGTTCGCAGACCTCCTGGCGCGGGCACGCATTGGATTGGACTTCTTCGATGCAACGATCAGCCGCACTGCGGCGTGGGTCATCGGCACGCGCAACATGCAAAAGGCGCTTTTGCGAGCGCTGCTGATGCCGCAGGACCACCTGAGGCGCATTGAGAGTGCGCTCGACTTCACCAAGCGCCTCACCGTGACCGAGGAGCTGAAGGACCTCCCCTTTGGCGCGGTTTGGGGTGAGTTCTGCAGAAGACAGTCGGTGCCGGCCGGTCGGGCCCTCGCAACCTCTCTCGAGGCCTATCAGCTCTCCGTAGAGCACCGCGGCTGATCCCCTGTCCCAGCGCCCAAGGGATGTCCCGAGGCGCAGCGGGGATCCGGCACTACCTTGGAGGTGAACAGCTGCCGTCGTCGTCCGACGTCGATGGTCCCTGAGCGCTGCCCAACCTGATTGCTCGCAGATGATCAGCGTCGGGACCGGCCGTTGCGCCCCCAAGCGACGCGCTCCTAATTGACGGTCAGCGCAGGCCCGATCATTTCAACCAGAGTGGCCCGAGCGTCATTCTTGCCCCACCAATCCGACCCGCGTGGGGGGCCGCGGCTTGGAAAGCCCAATGGTGGTCCGGCCTTCGCGCAGCATCCCGACCGTGCCCGGCAGCGTTCTGACATGGACGGAGCAGGACGGCTGCGAGATGCGCAGCCCCGGGCCGCAACCTCGTCAAGAACACGAAGCATGCTGTGGAAGAGTTTTGCCATCGCGCGCCTCCCTGAACATCATATGGGGCGGCGCGGGGAAGGTGGTATTGGTCTGCTACTACATCACGCGGAGGGCCGGGGCGGCCTTGCAGGAGCGGATGGACCGCGCAACCGGATGCACCGGCCTTTGTTCAAGACATGTGCGCCATCGCTTGTGGAGGCAGGTGGCTCACCGGACAAATGCGCGTCGGATGGCGATGCACATGGCTTGGCACGCGGGCTCGCTCTTGCCTGGCGCTTCCTGGAGGACGAGGTGAGTGGAATGGCGGCCCTCGAGACCGGCCACAGGCTCAAGACCGTGCAGATCCTCCGTTGCGTGCAAAAGGCCCGCAGCGATGCCGGACTGGACGGCGGCACGCACGCCGATGGCGTTTTCGCTTGTAAAGACTGTGCGATACGGGCGGCCCGCGGCCTCCAGGCTCGACAGTGCAACGTCCCGCCACCAGCAGGTGCGATCGAAGAGAGCCACGGGCAGGGGCTCTGCCTCATCGACGGCGAGGTCGGCGCGCCGAACCCAAAGGAGCGCGTCTTCCCGCAGGACGTCCTGCGATCCGACGGGGTGCGGCACTTCGAACACTGCAAGATCGAGCGAGCCGGCCGCCAACGCGACGTCGAAGCCAGTGCCCCGAGCGCAGTGGACGTCGAGCTCAACCCGGGGGTGCAGCGCAGCGAAGTCCGAGATGATTTTGGCGAGGGACGCGCGGCCGAGCTCCTCCGGCATGCCAATCCTCAGGCGACCGGCCAGTCCGCCGCCCCGGAGATCGCCGAGCACCTGATCGAGTGACCGCACGACGGTCAGAGCAACGGGTCGGAGCGTCTCGCCCGCGGCGGTCAGCGCAACACCGCGCCCGTGGCGGTCAAACAGCGGTTTGCCGACAATCTCCTCAAGCTGCCGGATCTGCAGACTTGTCGCCGATTGCGACCGGCCGATGAGGTCTGCGCCGCCGGTAACGCTGCCGGCCTCCGAAATTGCGAGAAACGTTCTGAGGAGATCGCTGTTCAGTGCGGCCATTTGCAGATCCGATATCTGTATCCCCAACTACGCGTTTCTCAAATGATTGGCAGGCTGCGATGCTTTGGCAAGTCCAAAGGAGACTGCCATGGCCTCGACCGACATCGTCGAAACCCCCCGACCGACCGCGGGACATATGTACGCCGTCGGCGCCCTTCTTGCGCTGGCTGTCTGGCAGCCCGCGGCCGCCTGGGACACGGTTCGATTTGTCTGCATCGGGCTTTTTCACGTGGCGCCGATGGTCATTCCGGGCGTGGTCCTGGCGGCGTGGCTCACATCCAGCGGCGCCGGCGACCATGTGGCCGCAGTGTTTCAGGGGCGCACGGTTCAAACCGTCGTTCTAGCGACCGTCGTCGGGGCGTTTTTGCCTGTATGCGGTGTGACGGTGTTGCCGCTGATGGCCGGCCTCTTGGCGGCGCGCGTGCCGTTGGCGCCGGTGATGGCATTTTGGTTGGCCTCTCCGATCACGGGTCCTGCGATGCTCTCGGCGACGGTCGCCACCCTTGGGTGGGGGTACGCGATCGGCAAATCCGCCGCAGCGATCGGGCTTGGTCTCTTTGGAGGGGCTGCTACCGCTCTCTTCTCGCGCAAGGCGTGGGCGCTCGATCCCCTGCGCTCGAACCGGCTTGTCGGCTCGTTGCGCACATCTTGTGGGACCGAGGCGCGCGCGGTCGATCTGCGGATCTGGGCGTCGGCCGAGCGGCGCGCCCGCTTTCTTCGCGATGGCTGGTCGACCACCCGGCTGATCATCCTCGTCCTGATACCCGCCTTCGCGGCGGAGTTCTGGCTGAACGCACTTTTGGAGCCGAACGCCGTTGCGGCCTATGTCGGCCAGGAGAACGCCTTCGCCGTCCCGCTCGCAGTGTTGGTCGGGGGACCCGCCTATATCGATGGCTACGCCGCGATGCCACTGACGCGCGCATTGCTCGAGCATGGCATGTCGCCCGGCGCCGCAATGGCCTTCATGATTTCGGGGGGCGTCATGAGCATCTGGGGAGCGATGGCGATCGCACCGGTGCTCCGCCTGAAGCCCTTCCTGCTTTACCTGTCCTTGGCCGTCACGGGGTCCATGCTGGCGGGCTGGGGCTTTGGCGCGCTGATCTGATGACGGGTAGTCCTCAGGCGCTGTCGCACGTTACCCGGCTGTGAGTGTGACCACGCCGACAACAATCAGGTTCAGGCCGGCGACCGACAAAAGGATGTAGGCGAGGCGCACGAACAGCGCTTGCGACACGCGCGAGTGGAGCGCAAAGCCCAACCACACCCCCAAAAAGAGGAAAGGTGTCAGGGAGAGCGCGCCCAGAAGGGATTGGACGGAAAACAAGCCGAGCGCCGTGTAGCCTGCTGCTTTCGTCAGGTTCAGCGTAAAGAAGAAGATGGCGTTCGTGGCGACGAACGCTGTCTTTCCGAGGTTGAGGCTAAGTAGCGTTCCCTTGATCGGAGGCCCGCCGGCATGCGCGACGAAGCCCGCAAAGCCCGACATCATGCTCGCCAGAAAGACCTTCGGCCACTGGGCGCGGGGGGCTGCGGCCCGACAGGTCGGACGGTGCCGGAGATGCCTCACGACAAACACCAAAGCCATGAGCCCAATGGCGATGCGCAGGAGGTCGGGATCGAGATCCGCGAAACTGATCATGCCAAGGCCGATGCCGATGACCGCCCCTGGCAGCAGCGCCACGACAATGCGCGCCGTCCAATCGCTCCGGTAGCGCCAAACCGACAGAAGATCGATCCCAAGAAGGACCGGAAGCAGCAGAACGGCCGCGTCCTGCGGCGGCATGGTCAGCGCAACCAGCGGCACGCCGAGGATGCCCAGCCCACCGGCAAAGCCACTCTTCGACACGCCGGTGAGAACGACGGCAATTGCGGCGGCACTGTAGGCTTCGGGTGACATGACCCCGACCTACAGGGATCCAATCAATCTAGAAAACGATGTCTCACTATGCTAGAAATCTGTATACACGATTTATGGGTCTCGATCTCAAACATGTAGAGAGTTTCTTGGCGGTTGCTGAAACCCTCAGCTTCTCCAAAGCCGCTGAGCGCACGAACACCGTGCAGTCTGCCATCAGCACGCATATCGGCCTCCTGGAGGCGCATGTGAACCGGGCTTTGGTAGCGCGTGGCCGTGGGCGAGCGGTGGCGCTGACCGATGACGGAGCGGCGTTTCTGGTCGATGCGCGTCGGCTGTTGATGATGGCGGATCAGATGGCGCGGCCGCCGGGTGGGGCGGTGCAGGCAAAGCCGCTGCGCTTTGGCACGACAGTGACCTTTGCCGTGTCCATTGTCCCGTCGGTCCTCGCCGCCTTTGCCCGTCAGGCGAGCGCGTGTCCGGTCTCCGTCAGAACGGCGCGCAGCCACAGCTTGATGACGCTCCTGGAAGAAGGGGCAATTGATGTGGCTTTGGTGTTCGATCAGGGCGCCCATCCGATGCGCAGATCCACGACGGAGACGGCGCTCTCCTGGGTTGGCGCAGAAACCTTCAAGCCGCTTGAGGACCAGCCGCTGCCGCTTGCGTTTCTGGACGATGCGAGAGATCTGCGTCGCCACGCCTACAAGGCGCTCGACCAAGCGCCGGCGAGGCCGACCGTGCTGACCACCCATGCTGACGCGATTGGGCTTCGCGCGGTGGTGGCTGCGGGGTTGGCGGTGACAATCCTCCCGCGGATCGCACTCGTGGCGCCGTTCGCCGATGCTGCGGAGACGATCAAGGCGCCACCGCTGCCGAGCATGTCCCTTTCGGTCTACGGTCGGACCGGCCCCCACTCGGGTGAGCTCGACAGCTTCTGCGATCTGTTGACGAACGACCTGCGGGCGTTCTCGGCCTGATCGCTCACCTCGGTGTCGATACGAGACGGCAGTCGCACGTGCGGAGTGTCGGTGTGTCCGCCCTCGTCGATGCCCTCTGCCGCTCCTGCCTCGGCCAGAGACACTTGGTCAGGACCGCAGCAAGCCCTCCGGCACTCCGGCCGGATCTTCGGCTGCCAGCGAAAGCCATACGTCGGAGTGCTGTCTCTAGTCCTTGACCGGGAACTGGAAGCTCACGGGGTGCGAAAACACCTTTTGGGGACGGTTTGTGTTTCCGTTCTGGAAGAGCTCTCGGGCCAGGTCAGCCACCAGGTGCGGGTCCTCCGCATGGATGAAGTGGTTGGTGTTGACAATGGCGACCCGGGCATCGGGCAGGAGGTCCGCAGAGGTGAGGTACTCTTCGGCTTTTTGGCCCGGATCGCGGTCGCCTTGGACAAAGAGCACGGGCATTGTCATCTTGGGTATGACATTGGCCATACGGAACTCGAGCTCGATGTCGAAGCTGGTCCCCTCGAATGTGCGGGCCGCAGCCTGGGCCGTGCCTTCGAACCCGAACTCCCAATCCAAGCGCTTGAGGAAGCTCTCCGGGAAATGAACCGAGCCGTAGTCGCCCGTGTATGCGGCGCGTGCGAGACCCTCCTGGCTCTGAAACTCGACGGTTGCCATTTGCGCATGCGGTGGACGCGGCAGGCCATGCGGCTGATCGAAGGATTGCTGCATCCGAAGAAAGGCGCGCACGCGTTCGCTTTGGCCGTCGAGGGCAAGAAAGTTCTCGCTGACGATGGACCCACGGTCGTGGCTGATCAGATAAAAATCGTCGACGCCGATCTTGTCGAGGAGCGTCGCCAAACTGGCGGCGGCGCCGGCGTAGCTGACATCGATGTCGGGTCCCTTGTCCGACTGCCCATATCCGAGGACATCGACGGCGATGACGTAGTAGTCATCCGCGAGGAGCGCCATGACTTCGGCATTGGCCCACCATGTGTCGGGGTAGCCGTGGACCAAGAGAACCACATTGTCGCTCGGGTCGCCCGCAGTCACGAAATGCCAGACCGGACCGTCGGCATCCACGAACCAATGGGTGCCGAAGACACCGTTGCCCAAGTGCTCGATCTCGCCGTGCTGGCTCACAAACAGGCTTTCTGGCGTTGCTGCCGGATATCGCTCCGCGTCATCAGAGAGACGAGCCAGGGGGTAGGGCTCGTAGGAGAACTTTGTCCACGTCATCTGCTCGGTCTCGGCCGTTGCCTGTGCCGACACTGAGGCGACCAGGACTGACGCGCACACGAGTTTGGCCACTTGTTCGAAACACCGTTTGTGAGTGACGGTCATTGGGACCTCCTTCGGCCTCTCATCCGCAAGCTTAGGACGCATCGGATTGTGCGATCCAAGTCGCGCATCAAGGTGTGTGTCTGTAAATGCGCGCCGATCGTGCACACCCTGCGCGACACTGGTACAAGTCCGGGTCTGGTGGAGTGATGTGGTGTCTAGGATAAGAGCGCCCGCGGAAATGCCGTGAGAGCGCGGCTGCGACCTGCAAGACTGCGGCTCGATCTTCGTCCGATCGGCGCGGCCGATTACAGTCTGCCCTACGTTGAAACACACGCGAAGAGACACAGCCTTGGACAAGTGGACAGAACTCAGGACTGCCTATGCGGTCGCCCGATTGGGAACCGTCAGCGCTGCCGCCAAAGCGCTCGGGCTCAACCGTGCCACAATCAATCGGCACATTGATGCGCTCGAAGCCGAGCTTGAGAGCAAGATCTTCATCCGTCACGCCCAGGGATATGCGCTGACCGAGGTCGGCGAGGATGTTTTGCGCGTCGCCCAGAAAACGACGGAGCTGATCGGAGGGCTCGCCAACCGCGCGCGGAGCCGTCAGGCGGCAATCGAGGGGGAAATCCAGCTCACGACCCTGGCGCCTTTTGTCGGACTGATGATGTCGGCGATCTCAGAGTTCAAGATCCAGAACACCCGGTGCCGTGTCCGCGTTCGGGTGAGTGAAGATCTGGCGCGCCTTGAGCATGGTGAGGCGCATATCGCCCTCCGCTCGGGCACCAAACCCGATCATCCGGACTATATCGTGTCCGATTTCGGGACTGTAGCGGTCAACCTTTACGCGCATGAAAGCTATGTCCGGCGCTTCGGCCTCCCATCCGGCGTGGATGACTTCAAGGGACATTTTTTTGTGATGCCGGATGCCGAGGACTATCGGTTCCCATTCGTGCCGTGGATCCGCGAACACATTGAGCCCGACATGATCGCGTTGTCATCGAACGACGTGCTGGTGAACCGCGAAGCGGTGTCAAAGGGTGTTGGCATTGGCTTTATGGGCGACCACAAGGCGCGCTTGACCGGCGACTGTCACCCAGTGTTCCCGCCTGACCAAGCCTGGCGCATTCAAGTGTGGCTCGTAACCCATGTCGATCTTCATTGGAGTGAGAAAGTCCAGGCGATGCTCGCGTGTATCAAAGAAGCCCGGAGTGCTGACGACCAGCAGTGACGCCCAATGCGACCCCCGGGTGCCAATGTTGCCGCGCCCTGCTCGCGGGGCCTGGACCGACGGATCAGGCGTTTTGGCCTGCGCGAACGCGGCCGGGGACGGGGTCATGGCGAGCGAGGCGTCGCCACGCGGGCCGCGAGACATGGTGTGCCACCAAACCTTGATCAGACAGGCGCCGCATCTCCGGCAGGCGAAACCTGTGGCACGACACAGCGGAGGTTCGGTGCTTGGCGCCGTGGAGGACCAGACGGCAGTGCGAGGAGTTGGGCCAGCCGCCGCGGAAGAGGACGCCGAGGGGGCGGGCAATCGCCAAGTTGAGCGCACATCAACCCGAGGGCGGCAACCGTCGTGGAACGCAGGCCACGGACTTTGCACGGCAAAGCGCAACGGCACTCACATCAAAATGGATCGAGTGTCACGCCGGAAGGAACCGGCGGGTCCAAGAGTCCGACGCGAAGAGCGTTGGACGGGTTCGGCGGGGTGTGATTGTGTCCGGCCGCCACACTGGGCAGAGCCGACCGTGCCATGGATCGAAGCCGCCCGCTTAGCGGATCGGCGGAGTGCGGCGCGCTG
>JBCCWM010000033.1:0-18067 GCA_039193505.1 Pseudomonadota bacterium
ACGGAAAGTCTCTGCCAGTATGCCGCGTATCCGTGACCACTGGGCCCGGTCCGCGCGATCTCCGAGCGTCGCTTCGTCGAGCTGGAGGAGCCGCAGGAGCTCGGCCCAGAAGCGCGGCTCAATGGCCGCGATGCTGACCCAGCCGCCGCACGCGCACTCATAGACGCCGTACCAGGGCGCGCCTCCGTCCAGCGTGTTGGCACAGCGCGCATCCGTCCAGCGTCCAGACGCTCGGCGCGCATGAAGGAATGTCATCAGCGCATGCGTGCCATCCGTGATGGCTGCGTCCACGACATCGCCGTCCCCAGACCGCGCCGCCTTCAGAAGACCGGCCACCATGCCGAGGGCCAGGAACATGCCCCCTCCGCCAAAGTCTCCGAGCAGATTGGCCGCGAATGTGGGCGGGCGGTCGGCCTCTCCCGTTGCCCAAAGGGCACCGGTCAGCGCGATGTAGTTGAGGTCGTGGCCCGCCGCCTGTGCCAGTGGTCCGTCCTGCCCCCACCCGGTCATTCGGCCATAGACAAGCCCGGGGGTTCGCGCCCGACAGACCTCCGGGCCGAGGCCAAGGCGCTCCATCACCCCGGGGCGGAAGCCCTCGATCAGCCCGTCAGCGCTGTCGATCAGCTTGAGTGCCACATCGACGGCGGCAGACTGCTTCAGATCGAGCGAGATGGACCGCCGCCCGCGCGCAAGAAAATCGTACCTGTCATAGGCCGCGTCGATCCGGTCCACTCGGACGACATCGGCGCCCATATCCGCAAGCATCATGGCCGCATACGGACCGGGACCAATCCCCGCGAATTCCACAATGCGCAGACCAGTGAGCGGACGGTCGGTTCGATCAGCCATGGGACATGCACCCTAAAGGCGCGCCAACTCCGTTTTCAGGTTCTCGCGCATGCGACCCAGGACATACAGCGTTGTGTCAAGATCCGGCGCGGCGATGCCGGCATTGGCAACCTCATCCACCTCGAAGACGATCTTTGTCAAAACCTTGACGACGTCCCGCCCGACCGGAGTAGCAAAGACTAGGTTAGAGCGCCGGTCCGCCGGGTCGACCTGGCGCCGCACGAAACCGTGCTCCTCAAGCCGGTCGATGAGCTTTGACGTGGTCACGGTCGCCACATCCATCCGCTCTGCAATCTCCGACTGACTGAGGCCATCCTCTTGCCAGAGATGGGCCAGCACCCAGGCTTGGCTGATGGTGATCCCATGAGGTTTGAGTTTGGCATCGAAGAGGATCGCACGGACCCGCGCGAGTTCGTGGAAGACGGGTTTGTAGTCGACCGTCAGCGACGACGGTCTCGATTTGGCCTCTGCGCTCAAATCGGGTCCCACGTAAAGATCTCGCCGGAGCGATCGAGTTGGTAGAAATCCCGTTCCAGTGCCGGAAGCGCGTGATCGAGGACCGTTTGAGGCGTCCAGCCTTCGCTGCGATGGATCGACCGAATGGGACGCGGTTGGCTCATCAGGAAGATCTCGTTGTTGCGCACGCAGAAGATCTGACCCGTGACCGTGGAGCCGGGCGTGGCGAGCGCCACGCAAAGCGGGGCAATCTTTGCCGGGGTCATGTCCTTTATTCGCGCAACCCGCACCTTCTCGGCCTCGGTGTCCGCCTTGATCGTCCCGATCAGCCGCGACCAGGCAAAGGGCGCGATGCAGTTTGAGCGGACATTGAACCGCGCCATGTCCAAGGCCAGCGACTTCGAAAGCCCGACGATCCCCATCTTGGCGGCGGAGTAGTTCGCCTGCCCGAAATTGCCGATCAGGCCCGAGGTCGAGGTGAAGTTGATGAAACAGCCCGATGCCTGCGCCTTGAACTGAGCCGCCACGGCGTGGGCCATGTTAAACGAGCCCTTGAGATGCACGGCGATGACGGCGTCCCACTCCTCCTCCGTCATGCGGTGGAAGATTGCGTCGCGCAGGATGCCCGCGTTGTTCACCACGATGTCTGCCGCGCCGAAGCTGTCCATCGCCTGCTCAAACATCGACTTGGCGTCGTCCGGCTTTGCCACATTGCCGAAATTGGCCAAGGCATCGCCGCCGGCCGCCCGTATCTCCGACACGACGCCTTCCGCGGGGGACGCATCCTCGCCCTCGCCCGCCCCGCTGGCACCGAGATCATTGACCACGACGCGCGCGCCATGGGCCGCCATCATAAGCGCGATGTCGCGTCCAATCCCGCGCCCCGCCCCGGTGACAATGGCGGCTTTTCCTTCGAGCATCGTGTTTCTCCTTCGCTTGCCTAGTAATTAATTCGCTTGCGTATCATATGCAAGCTAATTATCAGTGGAGACAGCAAATCCCCGCGGGAGGGTCCCCATGTTCAAGCGCACCATCTACTCAGAAGAACATGAGATGTTTCGCACCACGGTGCGGCGCTTTGTTGAGGCGGAGATCGTCCCCCACCATGAGCAGTGGGAGAAGGATGGACGTGTCAGCCGCGATGCCTGGCTCAAGGCCGGCGAACACGGGCTGCTCTGCGCGGCCACCCCGGAGGAGTACGGCGGCGCCGGGGCGGACTTCCTCGCCTCCATGGTGGTCCTCGAGGAACTGGCGCGCGTGGGGGCCATGGGGCCCGGGTTCAGCCTGCACTCCGACATCGTCGCGCCCTACCTCCTCCACTACGGATCGGAGGCGACCAAGCGGGAATGGTTGCCGAAAATGGCCACGGGCGAGGTGATCGGTGCTCTGGGCATGACGGAACCCACGGCAGGCTCTGACGTGCAGGGGATCAAGACGACGGCGGTCCGCGACGGCGATGACTATGTGATCAACGGCCAGAAGGTGTTCATCACGAATGGCGGCAACTGCGATCTCATTGTCCTCGCGTGCAAGACGGATCCGTCAAAGGGCGGCAAAGGCACGTCTCTGATCCTCGTGCCGGCCGCCGCGCCCGGGTTTCGCAAAGGCAATAAGCTCCTGGAGAAGATCGGCTGGAAAGCCCAGGACACCGCTGAGCTCTTCTTCGACGATGTTCGCGTTCCGGCCACGAACCTCCTCGGCGAGGAAGGTCGGGGCTTTGTGCAGATGATGGAACAGCTTCCGCAAGAGCGGCTGCTGCAATGCGTGCGCGCCGCGTCGAGCCTCGAGGCGGCCATTGACTGGACGACGGAGCATGTGAAGGACCGCAAGGCCTTTGGCGGGACGATCGCGGACTTCCAGAACACGCGGTTCCGGCTCGCGGAGGCTCAGGCGGACGCGGTGATGCTCCGCGTCTTTGTGGACCGGTGTCTCGAGGCCCACGCAGCCGGCGAGCTTGACGCCGTCGATGCGGCAATGGGCAAGATGCTCAGCTCCGAGACGCTCTGTCGCCACCTCGACGCGCTCCTCCAACTTTTTGGCGGATACGGCTACATGTGGGAATATCCCATCGCGCGCGCTTGGGCGGATGCACGCGTCGGCCGCATCGCCGGCGGAACGGGGGAGATCATGCGCGAGATCATCGGCAGGTCGCTCCTCGGGCGCGCGTGATGCGGCTCTTCGATCTGATCGAAAAGCAGGCCTTTCACGCGCCGCGGAAGACGGCCACTGTGTTTGAAGGGCGAACCCACGATTGGGCGACCTTTCGGGACCGGATCATGGGCCTGGCCGGGGCCCTGGCTGCGCGCGGTGTCGGGCCGGGGGACCGCGTTGCCTATCTCGGCCTCAACTCGCACTGGTTGACCGAGATCTACTTTGCCCCGTCGCTGATCGGGGCGCTTGCCGTGCCGCTGAACCACCGCCTGGCCCCTGCAGAACTCGACGTGATCTTGGACGATTGTGCGCCCAAGGCACTGATCTGCGACCGCCACTTCGCCCCCGTGGCGGAGACGTTCGGCGCAAAAGTGGAGACGCTGATCTCGGCCGATTGGGACCGCGCCGACGGACTGGCACAGTACGATGATCTTCTGGCCGACGCCGCGCCGCCGCCGGGGCGGTCGGGTTCTGCGGATCAGGACAGCATGATCCTCTTCTACACCTCCGGCACCACCGGACGGCCCAAAGGCGTGATGCTCTCGCACACGAATATGCTCACCAATGCCGCCGGGACGAGCGCTGCTTACGGGTATACGCCGGAGGACACGCTCCTCCTCTCGGGGCCGCTCTTTCACCTTGCGACCGGCAGCCGCGTCTTCTCCGCCGCGCTCTACGGTATCCCGATGGTCATCCAGCCGAAATTCGACGTCGAGGCGCTGATGTCCCTCATCGACACCCATGGCGTGACCACCACTACGCTCGTGCCCACCATGTTTCAGATGATGCTGGACCACCCGCGCTTCGCGGAGTTTGACCTGAGCTCGCTCAAGAAGCTCAGCTATGGCGGGTCGCCAATGCCCGTGGGGCTTATGGAGAGGCTGCTCAGGGCCTTTCCCGGCGTCACCTTCGGCCAGGGCTACGGGATGACCGAGGTCTCTCCGGTCATGTCGGTCCTGCCGCCCGCCGATCATCGCCCGCACGACGGAGGCTATCCCAAGCTTTCGACCGTCGGTCGACCCATGCCCTATTGCGATGTTCGGATCGTCGCGCCGAACCGTGCGCCTGTCGCGCCCGGAGAAACCGGGGAGATTGTGGTGCGCGGTCCCAATGTGATGAACGGGTACTGGAACCGGCCCGAGGAAACGGACGAGGCGCTGCGCGACGGCTTCTACCACACCGGGGACGCGGGGTGGATGGACGCCGACGGATATCTCCACCTCGCGGGTCGCACGAAGGAGATGATCATCACCGGCGGCGAGAACGTCTACCCGATCGAGACCGAAAACTGCCTCTCGCTCCACGAGGCGGTCGCGAGTGCGGCCGTTCTGGGGGTGCCCGATGAGCGTTGGGGAGAGCGGGTTGTCGCCGCAGTGACCCTGAAGAGCGCTGTGAGCCCTGAGGATCTTATCTCCCACTGCAAGGAACGCATCGCGGGCTACAAGGTTCCCAAGACGGTGCACATCTGGGAGACGGCGCTGCCGCTGACCCCCGCCAACAAGATCGACAAGACGGAAATCAGACGGTTGCTCACACTATGACCGAGGCTGTGACCCGCACCATCGACAACGGCGTTGCGGTCGTCACGCTCAACCAGCCAGACCGCCGGAACGCGCTCACCATCGACGTCAAGGAGCGTCTTGCGGAGATCAGCGCGGACCTTGCGCGCAGTGAAGCGCTGAAGGCCGTTGTCCTCACCGGGGCCGGCGGTGTGTTTTGCGCAGGAGGCGACCTCAAGAAAATGCTGGAGCGCCATGCCGCCGGCGAGGCCGCGGGCGCTGAGGATCAGCTCGCGCGGATGCGAGACACCCACGCCTGGTTCCGCACCTTTCGCGACTTGTCCGTGCCGGTCATCAGCGCTGTCGATGGTCCGGCCTTTGGCGCGGGGTTCGGTCTCGCGCTTCTCGGTGATCTCGTCCTGGCGTCCGAGCGGGCGCAGTTTTGCGCGTCCTTCGCAAAAGTCGGCGCTGTGCCCGATCTCGGTCTGATGTGGTCGCTGCCGCGTGTCGTCGGCCTCCAGCGGGCGCGGGAGCTTTTCTACACCGCACGCACCCTCTCGGCGAAGGAGGCCTGCGATCTTGGGATCGCCCTCGAAGTGAACCCGGCCGACGCGCTCTTGCCCCGGGCCCTGGCTGTGGCAGAGCAGATGGGGCAAGCCTCACCGCTGGCTTTTCGCCTGACGAAGGAGATTTCCGCCCGCGCCCTGGAGTGCGACAGCGATACGATCCTCGCGCTCGAAGCCCAGGCGCAGGCGATCTGCCTGACGAGCGGCTATCACCGTGACGCGCTTTCGCGCTTTGTCGAAAAGAAACCGCCTCAGTTCAGCTTCGAGTGACTACCAAGCGTCCTCATTGGTCAGCACCACGGTTGCGGCGGCTGAGAACATGCCCCCCACGCCGTGCACCATGGAGATCTTGGCGCCCTCGACCTGTGCAGGGGACATACCCCGCATCTGCCGCACGCCCTCCTGAAGGGCGTACATCCCGTACATGCCCGAATGCATGTAGCTCAGCCCACCCCCGTTTGTGTTGAGCGGCAGGCGCCCGCCGGGGCGCGTATGGCCTTCGGATATGAACGGGCCCGCCTCACCGGGGCCCACGAACCCAAGATCCTCCAGGCCGTAAATCGGCAGATGGGCGAATGCGTCGTAGATCATCAAGTGATCGACATCGGCATGGGTGATGCCCGCCGTCTCGAAGGCGAGCTTCCCAGAGACACGGAACGCCTTTGAAGAGGAAAAACTCTCCATCTGGCTCACCATCGGACCCTCGGCCCCCTCCCCACCCGTGCCGCGCAGGTAAACGGGCTTGCTGGGAAAGTCCTTTGCCCGTTCAGCCGACGTCAGCACGAGCGCGCCGCCGCCGTCACTCACCAGGCAGCACATGAGCTTCCGGAACGGATAGGCAATCATCCGCGAGTTCAGCACGTCATCCACGGTGATCGGATCGCGGGCTGTGGCGCGTGGGTGGAACGCCGCCCATTCGCGCTGCACCACGGCCACCATGGCAATCTGCTCTTCAGTGAGCCCCTCATCCTTCATTTTGCGCAGGACGGGCAGTGTGAACCGCATTGGCGGGAAGAGCGGGCCGTAGATCGCCTCAAACTCCTGCTGCTGCATGGAGGGCATGATCGGGCGGTGCGACCGATGGTTTGACCGTCCGCTCTCGCCATGTGTGATCAGGACAGTCGTACAGAGCCCGGCCTCAATGGCCGCGGCGGCATGTCGAACAAGCGCAATGAAGGAACAGCCGCCCACGGATGTGCCGTCATACCATGTCGGCGACAGCCCCAGATACTGGTTGATCTCCGCCACATCATGGCCGCCGGTGGCGATGCCGTCGACATCCGAGGGTCTGAGCCCGCAATCGGCCAATGCGTTGAGCGCCGCATCGGCATGGAGGCCCACCTGGGACAGGCCGGGCACTTTGCCGAGGTCCGTGCTTTCGGCAGCGCCCACGATGGCGATGGACGCACGGCTCATGAGAGCGCCCGCAGGGGTCGAAACTGCGGGACAAAGAGGTCCCCTCGCGCCTCGAATGCCACTTCAAGTGCCATGTCCAACGCCACGGCCTGCGGCGTTTGCGGGCAGTCGACGATGTTGGTGAGCATTTTCACGCCTTCCTCCAACATCACGACGGCGACGATGAACGGCGGCTCATACCCCGGCGTCGGCAAGTGCGAGATCGTGTAGGAGTACAGACGGCCACGCCCGCTCGCCTCCACGATCTCCACCGCACGACTGCCGCAATAGGGGCAAAACGGGCGCGGTGGGAAATAGTGCTTCCGGCAGTCCCTGCAGTACTGCAGCAGCAGCTTTCCGGCTGCCGCGCCATCCCAGAAGTGCTGGGTCTCGGGATAGATCGTTGGAACGGGTTTCTCGGTCATCACCGGCATCATTTGAGCCGCGCGCGACCATTGTTGAGCACAATGGTGTCGCGCTCCAGGGCGCGCGCGCGAAGACGGATGTCATCGCCGTCCTCCCACATCTCCGTGCGGATGGTCTCCCCCGGGTAGACCGGCGCGGAGAAGCGCACGTCAAGATGCTCCAGTGCGGTGAAGTCGCCCCCAAGCGCCATCGGGACGGACCAGGCAGCGATCCCCATCGAGCAGAGCCCGTGGAGGATCGGGCGCTCAAAGCCCGCTTTCTTCGCGAGTGCCGGGTCTGCGTGGAGCGGGTTCTTATCCCCGCTCAGCCGATAGATGAGGGCCGCACGGCGTGATGTGGCGACGTCAAAATGCGCGTCCGGCGCTCGATCGGGCACGGTGTGGACCTGCTTCAGCGGACCGTCCGGTCCACCAAAGCCGCCATCGGCGCGCGCAAAGAGGGTGCTTGTGACGGTGGCCAGACGCACACCGTCCGCCGACGAGATCTCGCGCTCCGTGTAGATCAGCGCGCCCCGGCCCGCACCTTTGTCGATGAGCCCGGTCAGCCGTGTCCGCCCCACAATCTCGGCGCTGACCGGCAAGGGC
Source organism: Pseudomonadota bacterium (assembly GCA_039193505.1). Lineage (GTDB taxonomy): Bacteria > Pseudomonadota > Alphaproteobacteria > Rhodobacterales > Rhodobacteraceae > Algicella. The sequence continues at coordinate 7,927 of JBCCWM010000033.1, forward strand.
GCATGGAGCGTGAAGGCCTGCTCTCCGTGCACGATCTTCTGCCATGTGAGGCCTGTCGACGGGTCCTTCGCCCAAAAGGGCGGGGTTCCAAGCACGTTCACAAAGGAGGGCAGGGCCGCAAACCCGTCGGCGCCCTCATAGACGGCGCGGAGGTGGCGTTGGGTCTCGGGGTCGCCGAGGCCGAGGCCGAGCGCGTAGAGGATGCAATCATCCGCGCCGTAGCGCCGCTCAACATCGGCGAAGTCGCGCGCCATCAATGCATCGCAGTCGATCAAAACAGCACGCTACGCTCTCAAGTCGCAGGTCATGCACGCGCTCATGGGATCAACACGGCTTTGACAACCTCGCCGCTTTCCGATGCACGGACCGCCTCTTCTATGTCCTCCAACCTGTAGGTCTTTATGAGTTTGTCGAACGGAAAGCGCCCGGACTTCCACAGAGCGACGAGCTCCGGGATGAAGCTGCGCGGGACACTGTCGCCTTCGATGATGCCTCGGATCCCGCGGCCCGACAGCAGGGTTCTGAGCTCGAGCGTCAGCTCCGCGCCGGGTTGCGGCACACCGAGAAGCCCGGCCATACCCGTCAGGCGCAGGCACTCGACGGATTGGCGCACGACAGCCGGCACGCCTGTGCAGTCGAGCGCGTATTGGGCGCCGCCATCCGTGATCTCGACAATGCGCGCAACCGCGTCTTCCGAACCGCCGTCGATTGCATGCGTTGCGCCCATGTGTCGCGCGATGTCGAGGCGGTGCTGGATCAAGTCCACCGCGATGATCTCTGTGCAACCCACAGCACGCGCGGCCAGCACGGCGGCCAGGCCGACAGAGCCCGCGCCAAAGACAGCAATCGAGCTGCCGGGCCGGCAGGCCAGTGCATTCATCACGGCACCAGCACCGGTTTGAATGCCGCATCCGAGCGGCCCCATAAGTTCAAGCGGGACATCGGGGTCGATTTTGACCACGCTCTCCTCGGGCGCCATGGCGTACTCGCCAAACGAGGACTGCGCGAAGAAGTAGGCGCTCAAGTCCTGGCCGTTTGTGTCGGTGAGCGGCGTGGTCCCGTCGGGGCGCCGTCCGCTGAAGTTCCGCACAAAGAACTGACGGCTGTAGGCCGGTGCGCCGTTGAGGCAGGTCTTGCATTGGCTGTCAAAGCCGAAGGAGAGCACAACGTGATCTCCGGGAGCGACGGAGGTCACGTCGCTCCCGATCGTCTCCACGACCCCCGAGCCTTCGTGTCCGAGCACCATGGGGAACGGAATTGGATAGTGGCCTTCCCGAACCACCAAATCCGTATGGCAGAGGCCGACACCCGCGATCTTGACAACCACCTCGCGCGGCCGCGGACGCTCCATCTTGATCTGCTCGATCCCGAAGCGGCCACTTTTCTGGCGCAACACTGCGGCGCGGTAGTCTTTCATAGCTCCTCAAGGCCTCATTGGCGGGACCGCAGGGGAGAATGCGGTCCCGCCGTTGCGTCGATCCGCGCGCGGCTCAATTCATCGCGAAGATCGACTTGTAGGTTTGGTAGGCCGCCATCGCCTCGGGACCGAACTCTCGCCCGATGCCGCTTTGTTTGATACCGCCAAAGGGCGAGCCCACCGAAATCACATATCCGTTGAGCCCAATAGAGCCGGTTTGGACCTTCTCGGCCACTGCCTTTGCATGCGCCTTGTCTTTGCTCCAGACCGACCCTCCGAGCCCGAACTCGCTGTCATTGGCAAGCTCGATCGCCTGATCCTCGCCCTCATACGGGATGATCGAGAGGACTGGCCCGAAGATTTCCTCGCGTGCAATGGTTGCGGTGTTCTCGACATCGGCGAAGACGGTAGGCTCGACGAACCAGCCGCCCTGAGATGTGCTGGGCCTGCGTCCGCCGGCAACGAGACGGCCCTCGCTCTTGCCGATCTCGATGTAGCGTTCAACCCGCGCGCGATGCTCCTCCGATGCGAGGGGGCCGACATGGGTTTCCGGGTCCATGGCATCCCCCACTTTGAGCGCGCCGACAAAGCCCGCCACGGCCTCGACAATCTCATCGTACCGGCTTTTCGGCGCGAGGATGCGGGTGCCGAGATAGCAGGTCTGTCCATTGTTGAGCAGACAAGCGGTCGGGATACCCTGCGTGAAGGTGTCCAAATCCGTGTCTTCGAGCAGGATCGCAGCGGACTTGCCCCCGAGTTCGAGCGTCACGGGGCGCAACAGCTCCCCGCAGCGGGCGGCAATCCTGCGGCCAGCCGCCGTCGAGCCGGTGAAGGCGACTTTGTCGATGCCCGGATGCTCAATCAGATACTGGCCAACCTCGCGGTCCGCGGGAACCCAGTTCAAGACACCTGCCGGGACGCCCGCCGCGAGTGCGGCCTCCGCCATCACATAGCTGTCGAGGACGGTGCCAGGGGACGGTTTGATGACCATCGTACAGCCGGCCGCCATGGCCGGGCCGAGCTTCACAAGCGAGAGGTTGACCGGGAAATTCCAAGGAATGATCGCCGCAACAACGCCGACTGGCAGGCGCTGAACAAAGGTCTCGGTGCCGAACTGCGACGGGCGGACATCTTCCAGCACCATCTGGTCGGCAAGATCCGCGTAGTAGTCGAGGAGGTTCGGCGCCACATCCCCCTCGAACGCGCCCGAGATCGAGATCGGCATGCCGTTCTGGGTGCTGACGGCCTCAGCCGTCCGAGGGGCTCGCTTGCGCAACTCTTCGGCAAAACGTCGCATGATGCGCGCGCGCTCTGCGGGCGCCATGCTGGGCCACTCCCCGCCATCGAACGCGGCGCGGGCTGCTGCCACAGCGTGATCGATGTCCGCCGTTCCAGCCTCGGCAGTCGTGCCGACCGTCTCGCCGGTTGAGGCGTTCTTGATCGTAAATTGGGCATCGGTGGCCGGTTTGGTCCACTGGTTTCCGATGAAGAACCGATCGTGCAGCATGTCTCTTCCTCCCATGAACCCAACTCTGTCGGGTCCTTTTTCCGTGCAGATCACAAAGGGTCAGTCCTGGCGAACCCGGCCATCGACATGCCAGATATTGCTTCGCTAGTAATTAATACGTACATGAATTAATCGCAAGAGAATTTATGATACCGGTGCATCGGGGGTGGGGCGAATGCAGTTGACGAAATTCCGTTCGCATCCTAATTATAAAGTGCATCGCGCATCTGTTGACGCGAAGCCAATGTAGGACAGGACATGCCAGACACCGCGCTTGCGCCCACCGAAGACGGCCAGGTCGAGAACGAAGCGGGGCTGGTCTTCCAGCACGTTGCACGCCAGCGCATCAAGCTACTCGACGCGTTTCTCGCGCCGCACGGGCTGACCTCCGCTCAGGTCTATTTGCTGAACTGGCTTTTGCGAGAGGATGGGCGCACGCAGATCGAGCTTGCGCGGCTTTTGGGCATTGGCACCGTCGCCGTCAGCGGGATGGTCGACCGGCTCGAGGCCGCGGACTGGGTCGAACGTCGCCCCGATGAGACGGATCGGCGGACCAAACGCGTGTTTCTCAAAGCGTCAGCCACGTCGAAGAAACACGTGCTCAGCGAAGCCGCGGGTCAAGTGAACGCGTTGTCTTTCGAGAACCTGACCGACGCAGAGGTCGAACAGCTCCTCAGCCTGATGCGTCGCGTTCGTGGAAACTTGAGAGACGCGCTGGCCGGCGAGGTGCCTGCGCTGGTTCGCGGCTAGATCGCACGCTTTGCGTCTTTCCAGAACGGCGCCCGCAGATCCCGCTTTTTGACTTTCCCAGCTTCGTCACGCGGAAAGCTCCGTCTTTCTTCCACGTGACGTGGCACCATGTAGGTGGCGAGCCTCGATTTCAGAAACGCCGTCAGCCCCTCGGCGTCCAGGCTGCGATCCGCCATCGGTTCAATGATTGCGGCCACGGTCTCTCCAGCCGCATCGTCGGGGATGCCAAACACGGCGCAGTCGGCCACATCGGGATGCGCCAGGATCGCCGCTTCGATCTGAGCCGGATAGATGTTGACGCCGTTGGAGATGATCATGTCGGTCTTGCGGTCGCTCAGGTACAGATATCCGTCCGCGTCGAGGAACCCAACATCGCCCATGGTCACGAGGTCGCCCGACCCGGCTGCCGCCCGCGCGTCCGCGCGGTTCAGATACGTGAAATCGGGCAGATCGTCCCGGCGACCATAGATCTCACCGGTCTCGCCCTGAGGGCACGGGGCGCCGTCCTCGTCCAGGATGGCCACCCGTGCGGTCGCCACGGCACGCCCCACGGTCCCCGGGCGCGCAATCGCGTCCTCGCTCGAGGCAAATGTCACGGCCCCCAATTCGGTCGAGCCATAGTACTCGTAGATCACCGGCCCCCACCAGTCGATCATGGCCGCCTTCACGTCCGGCGAACATGGGGCACCAGCGACCACGACATGGCGCAAGCTGGACAGATCGTAGGACCGCTTAAGCGCGTCCGGCAGCCGCAACAGCCGCTGAAACATCGCGGGCACGACAAAGCTCGTCGTGATGCGGTGGGTCTGAATGTCCCGCAGCATGCCCTCGGCATCAAACCGCGCCGGCAACACCACACTCCCACCCGCCTTGAGCGTGCCATCCAAAAACCGATGCGCCGCAGCATGGTAGAGCGGCGTCGCGAGCAGCGTCCGGGCGGATGCATCGAAGAACGCATCGTAGGCGACCCGCGCGGGCAGCGCCGCGCCGAGCCGCTGCACGCCTTTCGGACGTCCCGTGGTGCCGGAGGTGTAGATCAGGGGGTTTGAGCGTGTCTTTGACGGTGTGGCGATGGGCGCCTGCGCTGCCACCATCTTGGGCCAAAGCGGGTCCCTCTCCGCCGCACTCATGGCGTCGGGGGGCACTGAGTAGGCGGCGGCAATGGCCTCCGGTGTGGGCACGAGCAGCAGAGTGAGGGTGTCTTTGAGACGGCCTGGCAGCTCTTCTGCGATCGCAGTCCAGAGATCCACATGCGCCACCAGGACGGTCGTGGCGCTGTCTTCCAGAATAAAGGCGATGTCCGGAGCCTTCAGATGCCAGTTGAGCGGCAGCGTCGTTGCACCGGCCTGACGCGCGGCCTCGCTCACGGTCACGAACGCCGTATCGTTCCTGAGAAGCAGAGCCACACGCCCGCCCGTCGTCCCGAGCGCCGCGAGACCTGCAGCGCCCCGCGCCGCCTCATCCGTCAGGGTCTGAAGCGGGTATGTCTGATCAGCAAATACGACTTCCGGCATAGGTGTACTCCATCGTCTCCCTAATAATTCGCTTGCTATCTATTTGCAAGTGCACTAATTGTGGTGAAGAGTGAGAACACGGCGCACATTGCGCAGAAAACCCTGGGCGGCGACCTGATGGCCATTGTCGAAACGGCGAATGATCTCCGGGAGAGGCTTCACAACTTCGACTTTCCCGAAGTTGCGCAAAGTTACGCCACGAAAGACTGCATCCTCTATGCTCTCGGCATTGGGTTTGGCGAAAATCCGACACACCGAGCCGAGCTGCCTTTCGTGTTCGAGGAACCCAATCTGCGCGTGGTCCCCTCGATGGCAGCGGTGCTTGCGAGCCCTGGCTTTTGGGCGCGGGATCCAGCGACGGGCATAGACTGGCACCGCTTTCTCCACGCCGAGCAAGAGATCGTCCTGCACCGTCCGCTCCCCACCACTGCGACAGTGCGCGCAAAAACCCGGATCACGCGCATCATAGACAAGGGCGAAGCCAAGGGCGCTCTCATCTATCTCGAGCGCAACGTCAGAGATCAGTTCGGCATCCTGGCCACCGTCAAAGTTCTGAATTTCGCGCGCGGCAATGGCGGGTGTGGCGGGGACAGCGGACCGCAGCCCGCGCCCCACGCGGTTCCCTCCGGGCCGCCCGAGGCCCGGTTTGAAACCCACACCGACCCACGCTCGGCCCTGTTCTACCGGCTGTCCGGGGATCCAAACCCCTTGCACGTCGATCCAGATGTCGCCTCGGCGGCGGGCTTTGAACGCCCGATCCTGCACGGCCTGTGCTCCTTCGGGATCGCAACGCGCGCAATCTTGGCGACCTATTGCGACTATGATCCCGGGCGTCTTCGCTCGATCAAACTGCGCTTTTCCAAGCCGGTCTATCCGGGGGAGACCATCCGGGTCGAAATGTGGCGCCAAGGGCCAGACGTGTCCTTCCGCGCCACAGTGGCGGATCGCGGCGTCACGGCACTCGATCACGGCCACGCCAAAATCGATTGAGCCGCGGGCGCCACAGCACTCCGTCGAGGTCCTCGAAGGCGCCGCAACAGGCATCCGCCAAAGCCCGTGTCCCGTTGAGCTTCGACACGGGTGTCGCGACACGCAGTCTAAAGCAGGCGCTTCACCCGGTCCTGCGACCACGCTGAGCCGTGGAGGCCGGGCCGTGAGTGGAGGACAGTCTGGCAATGGAACATGGCCGCCTTGCCGAGGCCCCGGAGACACCACCCGGTCTTCGTCCGCAGAGAGCGGGCTTTCGGACACCGGTCGCAGCGCGACCCGATCTGCGTTCGGGGTGTCCACGGCATCCATCTCGGAGCGACCGCGTGCAACCACCCGCCCAAGACCGCCGCTACGCGCCGCCGCCCCCTGACTGCAGAGAGTCAATGAAGTCCAGACGTCGCCTGATCACCACGTCATATCCGAGAACGTTTCGACGTCTGGCTGGTTCTCCCCTTCGGATACGGCAACGCCGAAAAGAGCGGATGGTCAGGTCCAAGACCCTCCCGCTTTGCCATCCCCTCGAGCTCGCGCAAGGGCGCTCGGGGTCTTGAGCCGCAACTCGCAGGTTTTGCCCAAGATGAGACCAAAATCCAAAAAACAGGAGTGAAGCCAATGTCGGACGTGACCATCGACCCGATTGCGGAGGGCACCGTGGCAGTAGCCTGCACAGGCCTTCCCCTGGCACCCCGATCAATCCACTCAAGACTCCGCGGCGGTCTGGGTGCTTCTGCCGTCTGCATTCTCAAAGCGTGACCTGCAGATCAGCGTCGGTCGTGTAGGACGGGTTGAATGTCTGAAAGGCTTCGAAGAAGGCGACGCGGGCCACGATGTCGGACAGAGCCAGGGCCACATGTGCAGCGCGCGTGAGGACGACCTTCCGGAGCAAGAGGCAGAGCGCGGCAACGATGGCAAAGCCGGTGCGGAGGATGGTCATGGTGTTTGTCCTTCATGACCGATGGGGATGATGCGGACCGTCGTTCACGCGTCTGCCACGACGGCCGCTCCGGCGACGACGCCTCCGCCGGTTGAGTGCCGCTGGCAGAGGTGGGGCAAAGCGCGGCCAGTCTGTGTGCACGGTGCTCGGCTTAGAGCGGCCAGTGAAGCAACCGCCGCTTCGACCGGACTGGTCTGACGCAGAATCGCGTGACTTGGACAGATCCCGCAGCCCGAGCGAAGGTGAAGGGGAGAGCGCTGCCCGGACCTGCCGCGTCTCATGCGCCTGCTGCCGCCCGCTCGAGCCGGCTCAGCCTGCCGGACCGCCGAGCTGCGCGCCCCGGTTCTGTCCAAAGCGCAGGCGGCAGCAAGTCCGTTCCGGAATGGGCATTCCAAGCGAACGCCGATGCGGTTCTGTCGCGACGACGCCGCCTTTGCTCTACCGGGCCGGCACCAGGCATTGAAGGCCGCGGGGTTCTTCCACACCATCCGAAAGAAGCGCCGCAAATCCCCGGCCTGGCGGGCGCCCAAACACATCAAGCGGCTCCAAGAGGATGTGGAGTATCAGACGAGGAGCTTGGTACGCCGCACCACGCACTCGTGACGATCGAGTTGCATCAGCAAGCGTCGCTCCCGCCCGTCGGTTTCGTGGCCACCCCCACCAATGGGACCGGGCGACGTCATCGGCGGCCACATTAGCGAGATCGAGATGCATCGGCAGATCCATGCGCCGGCCCAAAGCCGCGCTGTGTTCCACGTCCGTACGGGGTTGCCGGAGCCCTCGGCGGATCGATCGCCGACCGGCCTGCATCCGAAGGTGATCAGGATCGGCGCTTGCGTTCTGCGACACGCCCGCGCGGTCGCTCTCCGGCGGGCCGCGATTGCCGTGTCGAGGCCGATGGTCTGCGCTGTCACAGCCGCGATCCAGTGGCCGCGGGCACCACTGTCGGCGACATGACGACAGCGCCGCCCTTCAAGCGCGAAGGACCAAGCCTCGGCCCGTGTGTCCTGGGCACGCCATCCCAGGCCTCCGGAGCTTTCCGACAGTTGACGGGGGCGCCAGCCGCAGCGATCGCGCGGTCCGAGAGCCACGCGACCTGGGCTTGGGCAAACCCTTGTCGGAAGGCGGACGGATCTGCGCGCGGCGCACATTCTGCTGGCCGATGGCGTCGGTTCGGGCAAGAGCGCTCGTGGGCTCTACATGCCCCACGGACTTTTGTGCGGGTGGCGCAGAGCGACCGGCCGCGGCGGCAGACGGATCTCGAGACGGCGACCGCTCTGCGGACTTGGTTCCGGGTCGGTGCAGGGCGCGACAGAGCGGCCGTGCGAGTGTCCGCACCGGGACGGTGGCCCGCCCCTGCCGCAGACGTCTGTTCACAACTCTGCGGTGGACCTGTGGGCCATCGGTCGGACGAGGCTGGCGCGCGCAGGCCGGGCTGACCGCATGGGGGCCGATCAACCCGATGGCATGGGCCGCGGACCCGATGACGCCGGGTCACCGAGCGAGCCAGTAGGCCGGTTCGCTGAGGCCCCCGCCCATGTCACAGCATCGCTCCGCCGGGACGGCCGGCGCGCGACCCCAAGCGGGTCGGTCGGATCCGGCGAGCGGGCCGTCCTGTCTCGCCGAAGCGCGCCGGTCGGGGCCGGCTCAGCTTTGAGGACAAACCTGTAGGACACGCGACGAGTGTGGGCAGAAACGTGGTTGATTTGTAGAATCGGCGCATAGTTTCCGATCTGCCGGAACTTAAAAATAAACGGGAAAGAAGACCGTCCAAGCAAAGAAGTAGCCACAAAGGTGAGATATTCAAAAAGACTCTTGATAATTTTTAAAGACAGCCTGCCATGAGGCCCTGAGTTCCATCGCGAAGTGCAACGCCTTTGCCGGATTTTGTATCCGGTTGCCGCCAAACAATAAACCAAGGCGTTGCAATGCCAGGACATGCCCAGCCTGCGCCCGTGGAAATAGATGAGATCGCCAGGTTGAGAGCCGAAGGCCGCAGGATCCGGTCGATTGCCCGGAGCCTGCCGCGCGCCGTCGACCGTGTCGAGGGAGGTCAATCGGACCGCTTGCGACAGCGGAGCCTGCAGCCCGCAGGTGGCCGAGGGCTCGTACATGCTCCGCCGCCGGCGGCCGGCGCGGCTGGAGACGGATCGGCGCCCGGCCCGGTACGCGACCGATCGGCTGACGGAAGGCTGGACGCCGGAGCGGATCGCAGGACGGCTCCGGCTTGGGATCAAGCGCGGTTTGGCCGCCGTTTCCGCAGAGACGATCCACGCATGGATCGGCCGGGCGGCCCGGAAGCCGCTCGACTTCTGGCGCACCCGGCCAAGGCGGCGGAACCGCCGCCAGCCGGTGGTGGCCCGAACGTCCCGCGACACCAGTTCGGAAATGGTCCATGTCTCAGAGCGGTCCGGGGCAGCCGACGCCCGCGTCGAGGCCGGGCACTGGGAACGCGATCTCATCCTTTGCCGCAACGTCCGCGCGGTTCCGGTCCTCCAGGAGCGGGAACCGCGCCTCACCCTGATGGCGAGGCTCGCGGGGAAGACGGCCGCCGACACGGTCGGCCAGCTCATGGCCATTCTGATGCGGCTGTCCCCAGAGATGCGCGGATCGATCACATTCCCCTCTCGTCATGTGCTGCGCACTTGACTGCAGAGCAGCGGACACCGACGCCCGCTTCGCCCGCCACCGATGGCTCCGAAGCCTCTTCACCGCCACCACGTTCTGTATGGCACTCGCACCGGTGGCGCGCTCCTGCCTCACTTTGTGATGCCTACGCTTCCTGGCAAAACGGAGGGATCGAGACCGCCAACGGCCGCCTGCGCCGATGCCTTCGCCGCAAATCAGACCTCGACACCATCCCCGACTCCGAAATCGAGGAGATCGCCATGACCCCCAACCTCACCCCTCGAAAGTGCCTCGCCTCCCGATCCCCCGTCCAAGCCTTCCTCACCGAGCCTGGCAAATACCTCGAAATCCGCTTCGTTCGCCAAACGTGTTGCACGTCGCGCTGGAACTCAGGACCGCTC
>JBCCWM010000034.1:0-17900 GCA_039193505.1 Pseudomonadota bacterium
CGCCACTCCGCCGCGATGGCCTCTGCAAGGGCTCGGGTTGGCAGGATCAGCGCGGCCTTGGCCGGCGTCCGAACCGGCCGACCGTCGAGAGTGATGGTCAGCCCGCCCTCAACCGGAGACGCTGCGACCTCACTCCAGAACCGTTTGACGCGCCATTCCGACACCCTAGTCCTCCGAAAACGGACGCTCCGGCGCCTCCTCGGGTGTCCACCCGAAGAGGGCCCAGGTCCGCGCCATGTGCGGCGGCAGCTCCGCCGTTAAGGTCAGCGGCCGGCCTGTCACCGGGTGGCGGAGGTGGAGGCTCCGCGCATGGAGATGGAGTTTCCGACTGATCTCGCCGCCGAGCTGCGCGCCCCAGCCGTCTCCCTCATTGGTCTGACGGTTGGTGCCGTACTTGCCGTCACCAACGATGGGGCACCCGAGTTCCGCCATATGCACGCGGAGCTGATGCGTGCGCCCCGTCACCGGGCGGAGCGCGACCCAAGCCGCCCGTCGTGCGGCGGGAGCGATGACTTCATACTGGCTGACGGCGCGCCGCGCATCCGTTGTCGCGCGAACCTCACTCGGATGAAGGCTGACCATCTTTTCGCCGGCGCCGTTCGGACCGTGGCCGGGGGCCTTGACGAGACCCGTCACGATCTCGCCAGAGGCTGGCCGCGGAACACCTGCGGTCGCAGCCCAGTAGACCTTGAGCGTGGCGCGCGATCGGAACGCCTCGGAAAGACCGGCCGCGGCCGCACCCGTGCGCGCCATGACCATCACACCCGATGTGTCCTTGTCCAGCCGATGGACGAGACGCGGCCCCTCCGACCGCTCGAAGGCGAGTGCGGCGCGCATGCCGTCGAGATGGCGCACTTGGCCGGAGCCGCCCTGCACGGCGAGGCCCGCAGGCTTGTCGAGGGCCAGAATGTGCTCGTCCCGATAGAGGATGCGATCTCGGAGCATCTCCGCATCCGCCGCACTCACCCGTGCCTCGGGCTTTGCGCGACCCTCCGCCACCGCCGCCGGCAGCGGCGGCAAGCGCAGCCTTTGGCCCGTGCCGAGCCGCGTCGAGGCCTTGACCCGCGCGCCGTCGAGCCGGATTTCGCCCTTGCGGCACATCTTCTCGATCCGACCCTGGTTGATGTGGGGATACTGATGTCTCAGCCAGCGATCGAGGCGCTGCGCCTCAGCCTCGGGCCCGAGCGTTATCGTCTGCACGCCCGTCATCCGCGCACCAGCGCCAGACCCGCCACAAGCCCGCCGAGGGACAGGAGCAGCGACAGCCCCACATAGCCGAGCGCGGCCGCAAACTCCCCCCGCTCCCACAGCCGCACTGTGTCGAGCGAAAAGGCCGAGAATGTCGTGTATCCGCCAAGCAGTCCCGTCATCAGGAAGGGCGCCGCCGCGCGCACGTCAACGCGGGTGATCACCAGCCCAGCCACAAGGCCCATCAGCAGCGAACCGAGCGCATTCGCCGTCAGTGTCCCCCATGGAAACGCGCCGCCCGTGATCCTGCCGAGCCCCGTCACGGTCGCGTATCGGAGCACGGCCCCAAGCGCGCCGCCCGCCGCAATTTGAAGCCAATGGGTCATGTCCTGCAGGTGTCACCCAGGACGGCAAAGGTCAAGAAAGGAGGGGCCTACCCCTCCTCTGCCGACGCCGCGCGCCGCCGCGCAAACCAGGACAGGCGCTTCGCAAGCTCACGCTCGAAGCCACGCTCGACCGGCGCATAAAACCGCTCTGGCGTGGTGCCGTCGGGAAAGTACGCCTGGCCGGAGACGCCCTCCTCCGTGTCGTGGTCGTACACATACCCCGACCCGTAGCCCTGCCGTTTCATCAGGTCTGTCGGCGCGTTCAAAATGTGCATCGGCGGCGCCAGGGAACCGGTCTCGCGCGCCCGTGCCCGTGCCGCCCCATAGGCCCTGTAGGCTGCGTTCGATTTTGGCGCGAGCGCCAGGTAGAGCACGGCCTCGGCCAGCGCAAGCTCACCCTCGGGGCTCCCCAAACGCTCAAACGTTTGCCAGGCCGCGAGGCAGATCTGCATGGCAGGCGGATCTGCGAGACCGATATCCTCCACCGCCATCCGCAGGATCCGCCGCGCGAGATAGTGCGGATCCTCCCCACCTTCGAGCATCCGCGCAAACCAATAGAGCGCCGCGTCCGGATCCGAGCCCCGCACGGATTTATGGAGCGCCGAGATCAGGTTGTAGTGCTGGTCGCCGGTCTTGTCGTACCGCGCAGCCCGGCGCGTCAGGAGGGACGACAGACGCTCCGGATCCACCGGATCGCTCTGCCCGAGCAACCGCTCCACCATGTTGAGAAGGGCGCGCGCATCCCCGTCCGCAAGGTCCAAGAGGCGAGAGCGCGCCGCCTCCGTGACAGGCACCGGACCGACTTCGGCTTCTGCCCGCGCCAAGATCTGCGCCAGGGCCTCTCGATCGTGGGGCACCAGCGTGACGACCTCCGCGCGCGAGAGGAGCGCGGCGTTCAACTCAAAGGACGGATTCTCCGTCGTCGCGCCGAGGAGGACGATGGTTCCGTCCTCCATATGCGGCAAAAACCCATCCTGTTGGGCCTTGTTGAACCGATGAATCTCGTCAACGAAGAGGAGCGTTCCGCCCCCCGCCCGCCGCCGCGCCTTCGCTGCGTCAAACACCCGTCGAAGATCGGCGGCTCCGGTGAAGATCGCTGACAGCTGGACGAAATCGAGATCGACCTCCGCCGCCAGCAGACGCGCAATGGTGGTCTTTCCCGTCCCTGGCGGTCCCCAGAGCACCAGGGAGGAGAGCCGCCTCGCCGTGAGCATGGCCCCGATCGGCCCGCTCTCAGCCAGGAGCGCATCCTGGCCGACAACCTCGCTGAGGCGCGCCGGCCGGAGCCGTTCCGCCAACGGGCGTTCCGTGCTCTCAAGACCGTCAAAGAGGTCAGGCACGGGCGCCGGTCTCAGTCCTCTTCGGCTTCGAGCCGTGCCCGATCCGCGGCCCCCTTGGCATCGGGGTCCCGATCAACGAGCTCAACGATCGCCATCGGGGCCATGTCGCCGTAGCGGAAGCCGGCCTTCAGCACCCGAACGTACCCGCCCGAGCGCTCTGCGTACCGGGGACCGATGACCTCAAAAAGCTTCGCGACCGCAGGTTCGTGCCGGATCCGAGATGCGACCAGACGACGAGCGTGCATATCGCCTCGCTTGCCAAGCGTGATGATCTTGTCGGTGATCCGCCGCAGCTCCTTCGCCTTCGGCAGCGTCGTCTTGATTTGCTCATGCTCAATCAGCGATGAGACCATGTTGGCGAACATCGCTTTTCGATGCTCGTGGGTCCGGTTCAGTTTGCGGTAGCCATGACCGTGGCGCATGGGATGGTTCTCCAGTTTTATGCTTTGTCCGGAGGGCCCTCCATGCGGACCCTCTCACCTTGGAGCGCAACGCTAGGAACTCGCCTCCCCCCGGGGGCGGTGGGGTGGGTTGGTGGGAACCGCCCCCGGGGGGAGGCGGCGCCCTGGATCAGAAATGATCCTCGTACTTCTTGGCCAACTCCTCGATGTTCTCGGGCGGCCAATCGACAATATCCATCCCGAGATGGAGCGACATGCCCGCCAAAACCTCTTTGATCTCATTGAGCGACTTGCGACCGAAGTTCGGCGTCCGAAGCATCTCAGCTTCAGTCTTCTGAATAAGATCACCGATGTAGACAATATTGTCGTTCTTCAGACAGTTGGCCGAACGTACCGAAAGTTCCAGTTCGTCCACTTTCTTGAGCAGAAGCGGGTTGAACTCCAGATCGTCGTCTTCCTCGGCCCGGGTCCCGGCCTCCGGCTCGTCGAAGTTCACGAACACGCCGAGCTGGTCCTGCAGGATCCGCGCCGCATAGGCGATTGCGTCCTCAGGTGAGAGCGAACCGTCCGTCTCAAGGTTGAGCGTAAGCTTGTCGTAGTCGAGAACTTGCCCCTCACGGGTCGGCTCGACCTTGTAGGAGACTTTCTTGACCGGCGAGTAGAGCGCATCGACCGAGATCAGGCCAATCGGGGCGTCCTCCGGCCGGCTCTTGTCGGCGGCCACGTAGCCCTTACCGGTCTCGACGGTCAGTTCCATGAACACGCTGGCACCGTCGTCGAGATGGCAGATCACGTGATCGCGGTTCAAGATCTCGATCCCGTTCGATTCCGAGATGTCGCCCGCCTTCACGACGGCGGGACCGGTTTTGGTGATCGACAGCCGCTTCGGACCCTCAACCTCCATCTTGATCGAAACGCCCTTCAGGTTCAGCACGATGTCGGTCACGTCCTCGCGGACACCCTCGACGGACGAGAACTCGTGGAGCACGTTGTCGATCTGCACCGACGTGATTGCCGCCCCCTGCAGGGAGGACATCAGGACACGACGAAGCGCGTTGCCAAGCGTCAGACCGAAGCCGCGCTCAAGTGGCTCGGCCACGACGACAGCCGTTCGGGTCGGATCGGCGCCCGGTCGAATGTCGAGCGCCGTTGGGCGAATGAGGTCTTGCCAATTCTTGTGGATCATCGAGTGGCCTCCATGCTCGTGACCGCGCCGATCCCGGGGCGCGCGCCACTCTCGAGGGTCGTCGGGCGGCCGCGGCGCGCGCGGCCGGCAGTCACACGCGCCGGCGCTTCGGCGGGCGGCATCCGTTGTGCGCAATCGGGGTCACGTCGCGGATCGCGGTGATCGTAAATCCAACCGCAGACAGCGCCCGGAGGGCACTTTCGCGGCCGGACCCCGGCCCCTGAACCTCAACTTCAAGCGTGCGCACGCCGTGCTCCTGCGCTTTCCGGCCGGCGTCCTCTGCCGCCATCTGAGCAGCGTAGGGCGTCGACTTCCGGCTGCCCTTGAAGCCCATAGTTCCCGCAGAAGACCAGGAGATTGCATTGCCCTGCGCGTCCGCTATCAAGATCTTCGTGTTGTTGAAGCTTGCATTCACATGCGCGACGCCAGTCGAGATGTTCTTCTTGACCTTCTTCTTCGCGCGAATTTTGTCTCGTGCCATACCGCTGCCCTACTTCTTCTTTCCTGCGATCGCTTTCGCAGGACCTTTGCGGGTGCGTGCGTTGGTGTGTGTGCGTTGGCCGCGCACCGGCAATCCCCGGCGGTGACGCAGACCACGGTAACAGCCGAGATCCATAAGCCGCTTGATGTTCATCGACTTCTCGCGCCGAAGATCGCCCTCGACCATGAGGTTCTCGTCGATGTACT
Source organism: Pseudomonadota bacterium (assembly GCA_039193505.1). GTDB lineage: Bacteria > Pseudomonadota > Alphaproteobacteria > Rhodobacterales > Rhodobacteraceae > Algicella. The sequence continues at coordinate 5,189 of JBCCWM010000034.1, forward strand.
CGCGGATCTTCAGCACCTCCGCGTCGGACAGGTCGTTGACCCGACGGGCGGAATCAATGCCAGTCGACTTCAGAACTTCGGTTGCGGTGTTGCGGCCGATGCCGTGAATGTACGTGAGCGCGATCTCGACGCGCTTTCCAGTGGGGATGTTGACCCCAGCAATTCGAGCCAAAATGGTCTCCAGTCCTTGCATTGCGGTTCCGTAATTCCGGAACCTTTTTTCACAATGGAGAGGTCAGCTCGGCGCCAACCTCTTATCGAGCGGACGAAAGGCCGCCGGCGAGAGTTTGCAAAATATAAATTGAGCGCACGGAGTCAAGCGCCTCCGAACGTCTGTCAAGCTTTTTTTTGAGGACCTCTCAGGCTGCGCCATTCAGCGCGCCAGACAACCGCTCCGCGACATCATCAATCTCGCCCAATCCGTCGATCGTGGCAAGCTTGCCGTGGGCATGGTAGTATCCGATGAGCGGCGAGGTCTGTTTGTAATACGCGAAAAGCCGTGTTCGCATGCTGTCGGCGTTGTCGTCGGCGCGTATCGGTTGGCCTGCCGCCTCCGCTTCCTTGGCACGGTTGAGCACGCGCTCGACCATGACATCGTCATCCACCATGATTGAGATCACGGCGTCGACCCGCTGGCCCTTGCGCTCGAGAAGCGCGCCGAGCGCGTCGGCCTGCGCCAGCGTCCGCGGAAACCCGTCGAAGATGATGCCCCGTTCGCCCACGCCTGCGTCGAGTTGTTCCTCGATCAGACCGATGACAACCTCGTCGGTCACAAGCCCACCGCTGTCCATGATCGCCGCAACCGTCTGGCCCATGTCGCTGCCTGATGCGCGGGCCGCGCGGAGCATGTCACCCGTCGAGAGCTGCACCATTCCACGTTCCGCGACCAGACGGTGCGCCTGGGTGCCCTTTCCAGCCCCAGGCGGGCCCAACAGGATGATGTTCATAGGCGCCGTTTCTTCCGTCCCTTGCCGCGCAGCTTCGACTTCTCGATCAACCCTTCGTACTGGTGCGCGAGCATATGCGATTGAACTTGGGTGATCGTATCCATCGTAACGGACACCACGATCAGAAGCGAGGTGCCGCCAAAATAAAACGGGATTGCAAGCTGGCTGATCAGGATTTCCGGCAACAGACAGACCGCAGCGAGATAGGCCGAGCCGACGACGAGAATGCGGGACACCACATAGTCCAGATAGTCGATGGTCTTTTGGCCAGGGCGAATTCCGGGCACGAAGCCGCCCTGCTTCTTGAGGTTGTCCGCCACGTCCTCTGACTTGAACGACACGTTGGCCGTGTAGAAGTAGCTGAAGAAGACGATCAGCCCCACGAAGCTGAGAAGGTAGAGCGGCTGTCCCCGTCCGAAATACGCGTTGACGTAAGAGAGCGCACCCGACGTCTCCGGTCCGGAGAAGGTCGTGACGGTCGTCGGCAGAAGGAGGAGAGCGGATGCAAAGATCGGCGGGATGACCCCGGCCGGGTTGAGCTTGACGGGGAGGTGCGAGCTCTCGCCGCCATACATTTTGTTCCCGACCTGACGGCGGGAGTACTGGATGACGATCTTGCGAAGCGCGCGCTCCACAAAGACGATAAACGTGATCACGACAATCGCCATCACGATGATCCCGATGATCACGGCGGGCGAGATCGCGCCGGAGCGGCCCTGGCTGAAGAACTGCGCAAGGGCGGCGGGCAGCTCTGCGATGATGCCAACGAAGATGATCAGCGAGATGCCGTTGCCGATCCCGCGGGCCGTGATCTGCTCGCCCAACCACATCAGGAACATCGTTCCGCCGACGAGCGTGATCACGCAGGACGCCCGGAAGAACCAGCCCGGATCGAGGACAAGACCTTGGCTCTCCAGCCCCACCGAGATCCCGTAGGCCTGCACCGTGGCGAGCGCGACCGTCAGGTACCGGGTGTACTGGTTGAGCTTCTTCCGGCCCATCTCACCCTCTTTCTTGAGGGCCTCAAGCGAGGGGACCATCGCCGCCATCAGCTGCACGATGATGGAGGCGGAGATATAGGGCATAATGCCGAGCGTGAAGATCGCCATGCGGCTGAGTGCACCGCCAGTGAACATGTTGAACATGCCGCCGATGCCGGTGGTGACCTGGTCCATAAAGACCTGCAGCTGCACGGTGTCGATGCCGGGCACCGGAATAAACGTGCCGACCCGGTACACGCACAAAAGAGCCAGAGCGAAGAGGATCCGCGACTGAAGCTCCTTGGCTTTCCCAAAAGAGCCCCAGTTGAGGTTTGCGGCCATTTGTTCCGCTGCTGAGACCATGCCCTACCTCCCTTGTCGCGCCGCTCAAAGTGAGTGGCACGGTCTTATCGATGTAAGCGCGGCGCCGAAGGCGGACAACCTCTATTCGGCCGCGGGTGCGCCCGTGAGGGTCACGCTCCCGCCAGCGGCCTCAACAGCCGCAACGGCGGCTTTCGAGGCACCGGTGACGGTGATGTCGAGCTTGACGTCGATCGACCCTTTGGCGAGCAGCCGCACGCCGTCCCATTTCCGGCGCACAAGGCCCGAGGCGACAAGCACATCTTCCGTCACCGCCTGGGACGCGTCGATCTTGCCGGCGCTGACGAATTTTTGGAGGACCAGGAGGTTGACCACGGCGTGCCGCTTGGAGCCGGGGTTGTTGAAGCCGCGCTTCGGCAAGCGCTGGTAGAGCGGCATCTGGCCGCCTTCATATCCCTTGATCGCAACGCCTGAGCGGGACTTCTGCCCCTTGATCCCGCGCCCGGCCGTCTTGCCCTTGCCGGATCCCGGCCCCCGCGCAATGCGCTTTTTCTTTCGGGCAGCGCCGGGATTGTCCCTGAGTTCGTTCAGTCTCATATCGCTTCTCCTTCGCCGGAACCGCCCCCGAAGCGAGATGGGACGGACACGGCACCTAAATGTTGGACCGAGCGGATGCCGCTACGATCCAGTCAGGACCTCTGTGCGGCGCAAGCACCCAGCGAGGACCCCTTGTGTTGAGCGTCGGGTGTCTAACGACAACACCCGCGCCATGTAGCGGCGGACGCTTGTCGTCCAGCCCAACCGCTGGTCGGCGCCGTCCATGAAGTCAGGAAAGTCTCGGTCAAAGCAGGTCTGTCCAATACCCTGTCGAGGACACCAAAGACCGAGCCGACGTGCATGTCCGACCACCGACGCTCAGCCCCGCTCCTCAATGATCTCGACGAGATGCGGGATCTTGGCGACCATGCCGCGGACGGAGGGGGTGTCCTCCAGTTCGCGCACGCGGTGCATTTTGTTGAGGCCGAGCCCCTTCAGCGTCGCTCGCTGGATTGCCGGGCGGCGAATTGGGCTGCCGATCTGCTTGACGACGATGGTTTTTGCCATGGATCAGGCCTCCGCTTCGGCTGCGGCCGGTTGCGCCTCGGGACGCGGCGGCAGAATGTCGGAGACCTTCTTGCCGCGCCGGGCCGCAACCTGGCGGGGGCTGCTTTCTTGTTTAAGCCCGTCCATGGTGGCGCGGATCATGTTGTATGGGTTTTGCGAGCCGGTCGACTTCGCGACCACATCCTGCACGCCCAGCATCTCGAACACGGCACGGCAGGGACCACCGGCGATGATCCCGGTGCCCGCGGGCGCCGTGCGCATCACCACTTTGCCCGCGCCCCAACGGCCGTTCATGTCGTGATGCAGCGTCCGTCCTTCGCGAAGGGGCACGCGGATCATGCCGCGCTTGGCAGCCTCGGTGGCCTTCCGGATCGCCTCCGGCACCTCTTTGGCCTTGCCCTTGCCGAAGCCCACACGGCCCTTCTGGTCGCCGACGACCACAAGAGCGGCGAAACCGAACCGCTTGCCGCCCTTCACCGTCTTCGAAACCCGGTTGATCGCCACGAGGCGGTCCTGGAACTCCGGCGCCTCATCCCGGTCGCGACCGCGACCCCGATTGTCATCTCGTGCCATGATCGCCCCTTAGAATTTCAAACCGCCCTCACGGGCGGCATCTGCCAAGGCCTTGACCTTGCCGTGGAAAAGGAAACCGCCACGATCGAAGAACACCTCTTCGACGCCTTTGGCCTTCGCCCGCTCCGCAATTGCAGTGCCAATCTTGGCAGCGGCCTCGACATTGTTTTTGGCGCGGAGCCCAAAGGCAGGCTCCAGTGTCGAGGCGGAGGCGAGCGTCACACCGCTCTCGTCGTCGATCACCTGCGCCGAGATGTTCTTCGACGAGCGATGCACGGAGAGGCGCAGCCTGCCCGCGGCCATCTTCTTCAGTTTGGACCGGACGCGCAGCCGACGCTTCCGGAAGAGATCCCGTTTTGTCTGTGCCATCGTCCTACTTCTTCTTGCCTTCTTTCTTGAAGATGAACTCGCCCTTGTACCGAATGCCCTTCAATTTGTAAGGCTCGGGCGACCGCCACTCGCGGATCTTGGCCGCTACTTGGCCGACGACCTGCTGGTCGATCCCCTCGATCACAATCTCGGTGGGCTTCGGTGTCGCGATCTTCACGTCGTCCGGAATGGTGAAGTCCACATCGTGGCTGTAGCCGAGCGACAGCTTGAGGACTTTGCCCTGGACTGCCGCACGGTAGCCGACGCCGTGGATCTCAAGCTCTTTCTTGAAGCCATCGGTCACGCCGGTCACACAGTTGGCGACTTGGCTTCGGCTCATGCCCCATTGCTGGCGCGCGCGCTTCGACTGGCCGCGTGGCATGACCTTCAGCGTGTCGTCTTCGAGCGTCAGCTCGATCTCGTCGCTTGCCTCGAAGGAGCGCACGCCCTTCGGTCCTTTGACCTCGACCCGCTGCCCGGAGATGGAGGCCGTGACCCCCTTGGGCAGCTCGATCGGCTTCTTGCCAATTCGTGACATCGCCCCCTCCTCAGAAGATCGTGCAGAGCACTTCGCCGCCGACATTGGCCTCGCGCGCGCGTGCATCGGTCATCACACCCTTCGGCGTGGAGACAATGGCGACGCCGAGGCCCTGGCGGACCTGCGGGATTTCCTTGACCGCAGCATAGACGCGCCGGCCGGGCTTGGAGACGCGCTTGAGCTCCCGGATCACCGGATCGCCCTCATAGTATTTGAGTTCGATCTCGAGCGTCGCGTGCCCCTTCACATCCGCCGATTTTTCGTAGCCGCGGATGTAGCCTTCGTCCTTCAGCACGTCGAGCACCCAGGCCCGAAGCTTGGAGTGGGGCGAGGACACTTTGGTCTTGTGGCGCATCTGGGCGTTCCGGATGCGGGTCAGCATGTCGCCGATGGGATCGTTTACAGCCATCTGTCCCTCACCAGCTCGATTTCACCATGCCGGGGATCTCCCCCCGGCTCGCCAGATCGCGCAGCGCGATCCGGCTCATGCGAAGCTTCCGGTAGTAGGCCTTCGGCCGACCCGAAACCTCACACCGGTTGTTGAGGCGCACTTTGGATGAGTTGCGCGGCAGCTTTGCCAGCTTCATGGAGAGTTGAACACGCTCCTTCAGCTCCAGCTCATTGCCACGCGAGAGCTTTTCCTTCAGCTCAGCGCGCTTCTTTTCATACTTCTTCACCAGACGCTCGCGCTTTTTCTGGCGTTCGATCATTCCAACTTTGGCCATGTCTTGCGCCTCAGCTCGAGAAGGGAAGGTTGAACCCGGCGAGGAGCGATTTCGCCTCCGGGTCGGTCTTCGCGGTGGTGCAGATGATGATGTCCATGCCCCAGATCTGGTCGACCTTGTCGTACTCGATCTCGGGGAAGACGATGTGCTCCTTGAGGCCCATGGCGTAGTTGCCGCGGCCGTCAAAGCTCTTGGGGCTCACGCCGCGGAAGTCCCTGACGCGCGGCAGAGCGATCGTGACCAGGCGGTCGAAAAAGTCGTACATGCGGTCGCCCCGCATGGTCACTTTGACACCGAGGGGCATGCCCTCGCGCACTTTGAAGCCCGCGATGGATCGCTTGGCCTTGGTGATCACGGGCTTTTGTCCCGCGATCCGCATCAGGTCGTCATGGGCCGAGCGGATCTTTTTCGAATCCGCCACGGCCTCGCCGACCCCCATGTTCAGCACGATCTTGTCGAGCCGCGGGATCATCATGTCGTTCTTGTAGCCGAACTCTTCCTTGAGCTTTGCCTTGATGGTCTCGGCGTAGAGCGTCTTCAGACGCGGTTTGTAGTCGGATGCGTCAAGCATCGATCGCCTCCCCGGATTTCTTGGCGAAGCGCACTTTCTTGCCGTCCTCGATGCGGAACCCCACGCGCGTCGGCTCCCCCGTTTTGGGATCCTTCAGTGCGAGGTTGGAGAGGTCGATTGGCATGTCGACCGGAATGCGCCCGCCCTCGCCCTGGCGATCCTGGCGGCGGTGGCGGATTGCGGTGTTGATCCCATCGACAATCGCCTTGCCGTCTTTCGGCATCATCCGCACGATCTCGCCCTCGCGGCCCTTGTCCTTGCCCGCCAGCACGATGACTTTGTCACCTTTTTTGAGCTTCGCAGCCATCAGAGCACCTCCGGCGCGAGGCTGATGATTTTCATGAAGTTCTTGGCGCGGAGTTCGCGGACCACAGGGCCAAAAATACGCGTGCCCACGGGCTCGCCCGCGTTGTTGAGGATCACGGCCGCGTTCCGGTCAAAGCGGATGCAGGTCCCGTCGTCGCGGAACACCTCCTTGGCGGTGCGCACGACGACGGCCTTGCGCACATCGCCCTTCTTCACGCGGCCGCGGGGAATCGCCTCCTTGACGGAGACGACGATGATGTCACCCACGGATGCGTATTTTCGCTTCGATCCGCCGAGGACCTTGATGCACTGGACACGTCGCGCGCCGGAATTGTCGGCGACGTCCAGATTGGTCTGCATCTGGATCATACTTGGTTTCTCCCGACCTGCGGGGATGCCCCCGCGGTTTCGTTCAAACCGGAAGGTGTGCGCCTACTCGGCGATCACCTCCCAGCGTTTGGTCTTCGAGATCGGCGCACACTCCTGAATGCGGACGGTGTCGCCGATCTTGAACTGATCCGTCGCGTCATGCGCGCGGTACTTCTTGGAACTCTTGATGGTCTTTTTCAGAACCGGATGCGTGAAGCGCCGCTCGACCAGAACCGTTACGGTCTGCGCGTTCTTGTCCGAGGTCACAGTGCCCTGAAGGATACGTTTGGGCATCAGGCATCCCCCGCTTTTTCGGTCATGATGGTCTTCACGCGCGCCACGTCGCGGCGTACCACGCGCATCCGCGCGGTATTCTCCAGCTGGCCCGTGGCCGCCTGGAAGCGGAGGTTAAACGCCTCCTTCTTCAGCTTCTCCAGCTCGGATCGAAGCTCGTCGGGCGTTTTCGCCCGCAGCTCAGCAACGTTCATCGTCATCCTTTCAACATCACCGGCAGGCCCCGACGGTCACCCACACGTCCGGTGGAAACCTGTTCGTAAGGCCCTCGCTCGTTGAGTGCAACCGCTTTCTCCAGCAGTGGGCACTCAAAGACGACCAAACAGCGCGCTCACCCTCCGAGCAGGTGTCAACGGTTCGTCACAGGTCTGACTCATAAAGTTCACGGTTCTGTTTAGGAAGCTTCAAGGTTCGATTTTATCCACAGGCAGCTCAGGACAAGGGGACACACTTCTGAACGGAGCAGCTTCGGCTGTCACCGCTGTAATCGCGCACATCCGTTGCATAAGACAGATGTGCGCGCCTTGGATCCTGAGCAACCTGAAATGGAAGGAGCGTTGTTGAATGCAAACTCGACTAAGTGAAGAGCCCGCCCCCTCTGAAGAGGGAGCGGGTCAAAAGGTGGTACCTCGGAAGGAAAAGCAGTGAGTTTTGAAGCCTTGACTGCTCTCCTAAACGTGGCGATCGCCTTGTTATCTGTAGCTCATTGGCTTGGCTACATTTAAACTCCAAGAACGGCGTTGCACTGTGACTTCGGGGCAACGTCCCTCCTCACCAATCCTCGCGCTGCACAAAGCGACACTTGACCGGCATCTTCATCGCGGCAAGGCGGAGTGCCTCGCGGGCGGTGTCTTCGGCGACACCGTCGATTTCGAACATGATCCGTCCGGGCTTCACCTTGGCCGCCCAGTACTCGACCGAGCCTTTGCCTTTGCCCATTCGGACTTCGGTCGGTTTCTTCGACACCGGCACGTCAGGGAACACGCGGATCCAGACGCGACCCTGCCGCTTCATGTGGCGCGTCATAGCCCGGCGAGCGGCCTCGATCTGGCGCGCGGTGATGCGCTCCGGCTCCAGCGCCTTCAGACCGTAGGCCCCAAAATTGAGGTCGGTGCCGCCCTTGGCCAGCCCATGGATCCGGCCCTTGTGCTGCTTGCGGTACTTCGTGCGTTTGGGCGACAGCATCAGTTATCCCTCCGACGCGGGGGACGTCCGCCGACCGCGCCCTCTTGCAGTTCCGTCTGGCGCCGCTCCCGCGCTTGGGGGTCGTGCTCCAGGATCTCGCCTTTGAAGATCCAGACCTTGATCCCGATGATCCCATATGCGGTCAGCGCTTCGTAATGCGCGTAGTCGATGTCGGCGCGAAGTGTGTGGAGCGGCACGCGGCCCTCGCGGTACCACTCCGTCCGTGCGATCTCGGCGCCGCCGAGCCGGCCCGCGACGTTCACCCGGATGCCGAGCGCGCCCATCCGCATGGAATTCTGCACCGCCCGCTTCATCGCGCGGCGGAAGCTGACCCGACGCTCGAGCTGCTGGCCGATGTTCTCGGCCACGAGCTGCGCGTCAATCTCCGGCTTCCTGACCTCAACAATGTTGAGATGCAGCTCGGAGGCCGTCAGCTTCGCGACGCTCTTGCGCAGGTTCTCGATGTCCGCGCCCTTCTTGCCGATGATCACACCGGGACGGGCCGCGTGGATCGTGACGCGACACTTCTTATGCGGGCGCTCAATCACGACGCGGGAAATCCCGGACTGAGCGCAGTTCTTCTTGATGTACTCTCGGATCGCCAAGTCCTCATGGAGGAGGGATCCGTATTCCTTGCCATCGGCGAACCAGCGACTGTCCCAGGTGCGGTTCACCTGAAGCCGGAGGCCGATCGGATTGACCTTATGTCCCATCAGGCTTGCTCCTCGATTTGCCGCACTTTGATCGTCAACTGGCTGAAGGGCTTCAGGATCTTGCCGAAGCGACCGCGCGCCCTCGGACGGCCGCGTTTCATCACCAAGTTCTTACCGACATGCGCCTCGGCCACGATCAACTCATCCACATCGAGATTGTGGTTGTTCTCGGCATTAGCAATCGCGCTCTCGAGCGTTTTCTTGACCTCTTCCGCGATCCGCTTTTTTGAGAACGTGAGATCTGTCAGTGCTTTGTCGACCGGCTTGTTCCGGATCATCGCAGCGACGAGGTTCAGCTTCTGAGGGCTGGTGCGGATCATCTTGTTCACCGCCATCGCCTCGTTTTCGCCCACACGGCGCGGGCTCTTTTCCTTGCCCATGGGTTACTTCCGCCTCGCTTTCTTGTCGGCCGCGTGACCGTAATAGGTGCGCGTCGGCGAGTACTCACCGAACTTCTGGCCGATCATCTCTTCGGAGACGAGCACAGGAATGTGTTTCTGGCCGTTGTAGACGCCAAAGGTGAGGCCCACGAACTGCGGCAGAATGGTCGAGCGACGCGACCAGATCTTGATGACTTCGTTGCGGCCCGATTCGCGAACCTTCTCGGCCTTCTTCAAGACGTAACTGTCGACGAAGGGGCCTTTCCAGACAGAGCGCGGCATTTAGCGACCCTTCTTCTTGGCGTGACGGGACCGGAGGATGAACTTGTCGGTCGTTTTGTTCTTGCGGGTGCGTTTGCCCTTGGTGGGCACGCCCCAGGGCGTGACGGGATCGCGGCCGCCGGAGGTTCGACCCTCACCGCCGCCATGCGGGTGATCGATGGGGTTCATAACGACGCCGCGAACGGACGGACGACGGCCGCGATAGCGGTTCCGACCGGCTTTGCCGTAGTTCTGGTTCGAGTGATCGGGGTTCGAGACCGCGCCCACCGTCGCCATACACTCCTGCCGGACCAGCCGAAGTTCTCCGGACGAAAGCCGGATCTGCGCGTAGCCGCCGTCACGGCCCACGAACTGGGCATAGGTGCCGGCGGAGCGCGCGATCTGGCCGCCCTTGCCCGGCTTCATCTCGACATTGTGGACGATCGTCCCGATCGGCATGCCGGAGAAGGGCATCGCGTTGCCGGGCTTGATGTCGGCCTTGGTGCCAGAGACGACCTTGTCGCCCACTACCAAACGCTGAGGTGCGAGGATGTAGGCCTGCTCCCCGTCCGAATACTTGATCAGAGCGATGAACGCGGTGCGGTTCGGATCGTACTCGATCCGCTCCACCACGGCCTCCATACCCACTTTGCGCCGCTTGAAATCGACGATCCGGTAGAGGCGCTTCGCCCCTCCGCCGCGTCGGCGCATCGTGATCCGCCCGGTGTTGTTCCGGCCCGCCTTTTTCGTGAGGCCCTCAGTGAGGGCCTTCACAGGGCGACCTTTCCAAAGCTCCGAACGGTCGATCAGAACCAGCCCGCGCTGGCCTGGCGTTGTCGGCTTATACGACTTCAGTGCCATGCTTTCTGTCTTCCGCTTCGCTCTCTAAAGACCCGTCGTGACGTCGATGGTGTTGCCATCCTCGAGCGTCACATAGGCCTTCTTGACATCCTTGCGGGTTCCGAGACGTCCCCGGAACCGCTTCACCTTTCCTTTGGTCACGGTCGTGTTGACCGCTTTGACCTTCACGCCAAAGAGGCTTTCAACGGCCTCCTTGATCACCGGTTTCGACGCATCGATCGCGACCTCAAAGACGACCGCGCCGGCCTCGGAGGCCATCGTCGCCTTCTCCGTGATGATCGGGCGGCGGATCACATCGTAATGCTCAGGCTTGATCATTTGAGCCGCGCCTCCAACGCCTCGACGCCCGCCTTGGTCAGAACGAGCGTGTTGGCTTTCAAGATGTCGTAGACATTGGCGCCCTGGCTCGGCAGCACGTCGAGCCCATCGATGTTGCGCGCAGCCACCGCAAAGTTCTCGTTGACCGCCGGACCGTCGATCACCAGCGCGTTCTTCCAGCCGAGCGCCTTCACCGCCTTGGCGAGGGGCGCCGTCTTCGGCTCCGCCATCTCCGCGGTGTCGAGCACCACAAGCTCCCCCGCCCCGGCTTTGGCCGAGAGCGCGTGGCGCAGCCCGAGCTTCCGGAACTTCTTGTTCAGCTCATGCGCGTGGGAGCGTGGGGTCGGGCCCTTGTAGACGCCGCCTTTGCGGAAGATCGGCGCGTTCCGGTCGCCGTGGCGCGCGCCGCCGGTGCCCTTCTGGCGGTAGATCTTCTTGGTCGAGTAGGACGTCTCGCGCCGCGTCTTGACCTTGTGCGTGCCCTGCTGCCGCTTGGCCAACTGGTAGCGCACCACGCGGTGGAGGATGTCGCGCCGGGGCTCGAGACCGAAGACCTCGTCGGCGAGGTCGATCTCTCCGGCGCCGTCCTTGGCGAGGGTGATCACATCAGCCTTCATTCCTCACCCCCCTCGGCGGCTTCGGCTGGCGCCTCCGCCTGACGAATCGCGGCGGGGAGTGCGATGTTCTCGGGCGCGGGCTTCTTGACCGCATCCTTGATCGTCACCCAACCGCCTTTCGAGCCGGGCACGGCGCCCTTGACCATGATCAGGCCGCGGTCGACATCCGTTTTCACGACCTGCAGGTTCTGCGTCGTGACACGGACGGAGCCCATGTGACCGGCCATCTTCTTGCCTTTGAAGACACGGCCCGGATCCTGACACTGACCGGTCGATCCGTGGCTCCGGTGGCTGATCGACACCCCGTGCGAGGCGCGGAGGCCGCCGAAATTGTGCCGCTTCATCGCACCGGCAAAGCCCTTGCCGACCGTGGTGCCCGCAATGTCGACATACTGACCCTCGAGATAGTGGTCGGCCGTGATCTCCGCCCCCACCTCGATCAAGTTCTCTGGCGACACCCGGAACTCCGCGACCTTGCGCTTCGGCTCCACCTTCGCGACGGCGAAGTGCCCCCGCATCGGCTGTGTCGTGTTCTTGGCCTTCGCCGCGCCAGAGCCGAGCTGGACAGCCGTGTAGCCATCCTTCTCAGCCGTCCGCTGTGCGACGACCTGGCATTTTTCCATCGCCAGAACGGTCACGGGGATCTGCCGCCCGTCCTCTAGAAAGAGGCGCGTCATCCCGACCTTCCGTGCGATCACTCCCGAACGCATGGGACCCTCCTCAGAGTTTGATCTCGACATCGACACCGGCCGCGAGGTCGAGCTTCATCAGCGCGTCCACCGTCTGCGGCGTCGGGTCTACGATATCGAGCAGCCGTTTGTGCGTCCGAATTTCGAACTGCTCCCGGCTCTTCTTGTCGATATGCGGGCCACGGAGAACCGTGAACCGCTCGATCTTGTTCGGCAGCGGGATCGGCCCGCGCACGCGCGCGCCGGTCCGCTTGGCGGTCGACACGATCTCGGCCGTGCTGGCGTCGAGCACTCGGTAGTCGAACGCCTTCAGCCGTATTCTTATGTTTTGGCTCTGCATCTGTCGCCCTTGTCTGGCAGCGACCGGGGGCGGCGCCCCCGGCGCGCGGGGTTTACTCGAGGATTTTGGAGACGACGCCGGCGCCGACGGTGCGGCCGCCTTCGCGGATGGCGAAGCGGAGTTTTTCCTCCATCGCGATCGGCGCGATGAGCTCGACGTCGAATTTGAGGTTGTCGCCCGGCATCACCATCTCAGTGCCCTCGGGCAGCTGCACCGTCCCCGTCACATCCGTCGTGCGGAAGTAGAACTGC
>JBCCWM010000035.1:0-17871 GCA_039193505.1 Pseudomonadota bacterium
CGTCGATGCGATGCGGTCCTCCGGTCAGGCTCTCGGTCCTCTTGCCGGGGTTCCTTTTGCCGTGAAGAACCTCTTCGATCTGGCGGGCGTGGTGACGCTCGCCGGATCGAAGCTCCGCCGCAGCGCACTGCCGGCGGTCGGAGATGGGCCGCTCGTGCGGCGCCTCGTGGCGGCCGGGGCGCTGACCGCCGGCGCGCTCAACATGGGGGAGTTCGCCTACGACTTCACCGGTGAGAACGTGCATTACGGACCGTCGCGCAATCCGCACGATCTGGAGCGTATGTCGGGTGGCTCATCCGGGGGATCGGCCGCCGCGGTCGCCGCCGGGCTCGTGCCCTTTGCGCTCGGATCGGACACCAACGGGTCGATCCGGGTTCCATCGGCGTTTTGCGGCCTCTTTGGACTAAAGCCGACGTATGGACGTCTGCCGAGGACGGGCACCTTTCCCTTTGTGGACAGCCTCGATCATCTCGGGCCGATCGCCCGCTCTGTGGCAGATCTCGCCCTGGCCTTCGACGCGATGAAGGGCGCCGATCCCGAAGATCCTGTCTGCGCGCCGGACGCCCCGGTCGTGTCCGCCCTCGCGGCCGGGGACGATCCAACGGAGCTTCGCGTCGCACGGCTCGGCGGTTGGTTTCGCGGGCAGGGCGAGCCCGAAACCGATGTCGCCGCCGACCGGGCCGCGCAAGCATTGGGGGCCGTTGCGGAAATCGAGATTGAGGGCGCAGCGTCCGCGCGCGCGGCCGCGTTTGTCATCACGAATGTCGAGGGCGCTGCCCTCCATCTCGAAGACATGCGCAAGACGCCAGAGGCCTACGACCCTTTTGTGCGCGACCGTCTGGCGGCGGGCTCGCTGCTGCCCGGTGTCCACTACGTCCGCGCGCAACGCGCACGGCTGACCTTTCAGCGGCAGATGCGGGCTCTGTTTGACCGATACGACCTCCTCATCGCGCCGACGACGCCGATGCGCGCCCCGCGGATCGGCGACCAGACCTGCGAGATCGGCGGTGAGACCGTGCCGTTGCGACCGAACATCGGGGTCTACACGCAGCCGATCTCCTGCATCGGTCTTCCCGTCGTGTCCTGTCCGGTTTGGGAGGGGCCGCGGCCCTGCGGCGTCCAGTTGATCGCAAATGCCTGGCGAGAGGACATCGTGATCGCCGCAGCAAGGCGCCTTGAGGCCAACGGCATCAGTTCAGCGCCGATCCGACGTTTGATCTGAGCCCCCCTCGACGCGGGCTGCAAGGGACGATCGCCGCGCGCATCTCCCAACCGTTGGGGGGCGCCTCAACTGTGCCCACCTGGGACGAGTGCATCGCTCCCCGCATCTGACCGCGCACCCTCCGTCCCGGTGCGGGTCCGTCAATCCGGAGGTTGTGTTCACGCTCGCGGCCGCACTCCACCGGAGATCACAGTGCGGTCCATATGCTGGGCCGGCACGGGCCTTGCCCTATTGACCTGGATGCCGCTCGTCACCTGGTGCGGTGGGACGGAACCCAGGTCTCGCCGGCCGGTTCGGGCCTAGCACGTGGGTTCGGTTTGGACGTTGTCCGGCAGTCTTTCTGCTTCGCAGCGACGCAAGAGACCAGACCTCTGCCACGGGGCTTCGGGCTGGCGCTTCTGCCCGATGGCGCAGAGGGTCGGTGGAGGCCAGTCCTTCCCATTGGACGGCAGCGGCGCTCGACGAGCCGTCGCGCGCCAGACCCGAGCGGTCTCTCCAGGAGCGCAGAGAGGAGAGGTGGAGGCCTTAGAGGCTGGCCGTCCCCAAGATGGCGCGGCCCTCCCGAACGGATGTGCCACCGGTCGCGTTGTCCGGGTCCCGCCCGACGGTCCACGGGACCTGGCCGGTGTCGCTCAACTGAGACGTCAGTCCACCCGTGCAGCAGTTCCTCTTTGCAGTTTGATCCGGGTCTGGCCGGCGCCCTGACACGCGCCTGCTTGGGCCGGTCGGCCCTCAGGGCCGGTCAAACCTGCGCCGCTCGGAGGGCCCAAGCCCCTGAGCGGGAGCGGCACTCAGGGGCCGGCGTGCGCCCAAAGGATGTGTGAGGGGCCTCGCTCGGAGAGGGACCCCAGCGGGTCAGGTGTAGCCTGTCGAGCCGTCGGGGCGCACGGGCAGAGTGCGGTCCCAGTGAATGTAGCGATCGGTCTGCAGATAGCCCTCGTCGATCTCGAGCCCCCACCCCGGACGATCCGGACGGAGCTCCAGAAACCCGTCCTTCGGCAGATAGGGATCAGAGACATAGCCTGCTGGATCGTGCGCCGGCTGCAGGCCGCGGCCGAGCATCGCGGCAGTGCCCGGCATCCGGTATTCGAGGATCTTGAAGTTTGTGCAGGCCGCGGAGAAATGGAGGGCGTGCGCGGTGGCAAGCGGCCCCATGGGATTGTGGGGGGCGACGGGCACGTAGAAGGCGGAGGCGATGTGCGCGATCTTAATCATCTCCGACAATCCGCCGACCACAGCGATGTCGGGTTGCACGATGTCGGCGCCCGCGCATTGGAGGAGGCGCAGAAACTCCCACCTGGTGTAGAGGCACTCTCCCGTCGCGAGCGGCACCGAGAGTTTGGCCTTGAGAGCGCCCCAGGCCTCGATGTTCTCCGGCCGGATCGGCTCTTCGAAGAAGAGCGGGTGAAACGGGGCGAGGGCGTTGCCGAGGGAGACGGCTTGCCAGGGCTCAAACAGTCTCGCATGGGCGTCGAAGGCGAACTCCCAGTCCGGGCACATCTCTGTGAGCGCGGCGACCCAGTCCGTGGTTGCGCGCAGGACGGACCGCCAGGGATCCGCATGGATGTCGGCGCGGTAGGGGGACATCTTGAAGGCGGTGAAGCCATGCGCCTCATGCGCCGCCGCGCAATGGTCGCGGACCTCGGTCGCCTCCGGCGCGGCATAGACGCCGAGATAGACCCGGACGCGGTCCCTGACCGCGCCCCCCAAGAGCTCGTAGACGGGCACCCCCAACGCCTTCGCCTTGATGTCCCAGAGGCAGTGATCGATCGCGGCAATCGCGGCGAGCCCGAGGGCCCCCGGCGGAAACCGCGCGTGCTGCAGCATCTTCTGGTGCAGGCGTTCGATGCGCCGGGGATCCTCGCCTGCAATCTGCAGGCAAAGATAGTCGAGGATCGGGGCGAGCGCGCGGTCGGGGCCGTGATTGTAGGCTTCGCCCCAGCCGGTGATGCCCTCGCTGGTGTCGAGGGCCACGATCACGCGCGGTCGGAGGCCGTCGCGCGCCATGAAGGATCTGAGACCCGTGATCCTCACGCGGTCACCCGGCGAACCGCGCCTGCGGCACGCCCGTCACGCCGAGCCCCGTGATGGCAAAGAGGCTTCCCGCTTCGGGCTGCGGCCGCGACGGGTCGAGACCTTGGCCAAGCGACGTGACGTAGAGCGTGTCGAGCCCGGCGCCGCCGAACATGGGCTTCGTCGGCTTCTCGACGGGCACGTCGATGGTCCGGTCGAGGCGACCCTCGGGCGTGATCCGGTAGATCTGCCATCCCGACACGCCGGCCTGCCAGTAGCAGCCATCGGCATCGACCGTGCCGCCATCCGGTCGGCCGGCCACCTGTCGGGTGTCGAAGAACACTTGGGGCGTACCGGGCGTGCCCGTGTCAGGATCGTAATCGGCCGCCCAAATCGTTCGAACGGACGGCGCGCTGTCGGAGAAGTACATCCGGCGCCCGTCGGGCGAAAAGGCGAGGCCGTTGGTCGTGTGGATCCCCCCGCGCCACTGGGTGACGGTGCCATCCGGATCGAGGCGGTAGAAGCTGCCGCGGGGCGTCGGGTTCCCGGCCGTGCTCATGCTGCCGGCCCAGAACCGCCCTTGCCGGTCGGTGGTGCCATCGTTGAACCGGTTCTGCGGCAAGTGGGCCTCCGGATCGACAAGAGGTGTCCGTGCCGCGCTCTCGGGATCGAATGTGTAAAAGCCCGATGTCGCGGCCAGCACCAGCCCGTCGCCCCGCCGTCGGGCGACGCAGCCCACAGGTTCGCCGAAATCGAAGCTCTCATTGGCGCCGGTCGCGGGGTCGAAGCGGTGGATCAGCCCCGCGGCGATGTCCACCCACCAGAGGCGCGCATCCTCCACGTCCCAGACCGGCCCCTCCCCGAGGAGGCTCCGGGTCGGCGCCACGCACTCGATGCTGAGGCTCATTTGTCCCCCTTGAAGACCCGTCGCTCCGAGCCGTCGATATGGGCGAGCATCGCCTTGCGCGCCGCCACCGGGTCGCGGGCTTCGACCGCGTCGGCGATCGCGAGGTGTTCGTCCGTCATGCGCTTGCCGGTCCGCACCCGCGTCGCGCTGAGCGAGCGCACGAAAGTGCCGACGAAAATCCAATGCGGGCGGATCAGGCCCAACGTCTCGGTGAGGAAACGGCTGTCCGACAACTCCGCCAATCTGGTGTGAAACTTGATGTCCGCGCCGACGGTATCCTCCTGATTTGCAAGCAGCGTCAGAACCTCTTTGGCAATGCTGCGGAGGTGGCCGGCGGCCTCAGGACTTCCGTTTTGGGCCGCCTTTGCGGCGATCTCCGCTTCGATGGTGCGGCGAAAGTCAAAGTAGTCGGAGATGTCGTCGATGCTGCTGAGCGGTGAGAGACCGCTCGTCTCCATCAGGTTCCCACTGGTCACAAAAGATCCCGCGCCCCGCCGAGACACGATGAGACCGGAGTCCCTCAGCTTCGAAAGGGCCGCCCGGATCACGGGGCGCGAGACCTCGTGCTCTTCGCTCAGATCGTGCTCGCTCGGGAGTTTTTGGCCGAGCCGGTAGGTCCCGAAGCGGATCTTATCGAGCAAGGACTTATAGACCTGAACCTCCAGACGCTCAGCACCCTCATCCTGTGCTGGCAGCAGAGATTCCACGCTGCTCTGTTCCATCGCCGACCCGCCCTCTGGGCTGCTTTACAGCATCTACGAATCTGTTTGACAAGTTGTCAACGCGGTGTTTGCCTGAGGCTTCCAGACCGAAAAAGAAGTCTGTGCCAAGGGAGGAATAACCGATGAAGATGTTGCTTAGGGCAACGCTTGCCGGGCTGACCGCCGCGGCGGTGTCGCCATTGGTCGCCATGGCCCAGGGCCAGGCCCCCGCTCTTGCCGAGATGGTCGCCGCGGGAACTCTGCCGCCCCTTGAGGAGCGGTTGCCGACGAACCCGGAGGTCGTCGCTCCGATCGACAGCATCGGCACCTATGGCGGCACAATCCGGCGCTTTCTTTCGGGTTCGAACGATCACAACTCGTTCCTGCGCTTTGTCGGGCCGCAGGGTCTCACGCGGTGGGAGGCCGATTTCTCGGAGGTCATCCCGAATGTCGCGGAGAGCTGGACGACGAACGAGGACTCCTCGGAGTTCACGTTCAAGCTCCGCGAGGGCATGCGATGGTCGGATGGCGAGCCCTTCACCGCAGATGACATCATGTTCTTCGTGGACGATCTTCTCAACAATGAGGAGTTCTATCCGACCGCGCCGGCCCGCTTTGTTGTCGGGGGCGAGACCATGCAGGCCGAGAAGATCGACGACGTCACGGTCAAGCTCATCTTTGCGGCACCCTACGGCACGTTCCTGACCGAGCTGGCCACACCCCTCGCGCAGGAGCCGGTGCTCTGGGCCAAGCATTACTGTCAACAGTTCCACCCGGCCTACAACGCGGATGTGCAGGCCCTGGTCGACGCGTCCCCAGCGGTCGAGGACTGGCCGTCGCTCTTCCGGCTGAATTGCGGCGAGGTCGAAGCCCCGAACCGTTGGTCCAATGCCGACCGCCCGACGCTCGATCCCTGGGTGGTCACCGGTGAGGGCTACACCGCGGGCTCGACCCTCGTGATGATGGAGCGCAATCCGTATTTCTGGAAGGTCGACACCGAGGGCAACCAGCTTCCTTATGTCGACACGCTGCAATGGGGCGTGGCGCAGGATGCGCAGGCGATCCTCCTTGAGGCGATTGCCGGCAATGTCGATATGCAGGCGCGCCGCATTGCCTCGCTCGCCAACCAGCCGGTGCTGTTCGAAAACGCGGAGAAGGCGGGGTACAAGCTCTTCCAGCGGACGGCGGCGGACTCGAACGACATGGCCATCCACTTCAACCACACCCATCAGGACCCCGAGATGCGCGCGCTCCTGACCAACAAGGACGTGCGGATCGCGCTCTCGATCGCAATCGACCGCGATGAGATCATCGACATCGTCTACCAGGGGGTCGGTGAGCCCTGGCAGATCGGCCCGCTTCCCCAGCACGCTCTCTACAACGAGCAGCTCGGGCGCCAGCACACCGAGTACGACCCGGACCGAGCGAACGAGATCCTCGATGCCGCGGGCTATGACCAGCGGAACGGCGACGGGGTCCGTCTGTTCCCGTCGGGCGAGCCGATCGTCTTCAACGTGAACTACCCTGGTGTGGAAACGCCCCAGCACGGCGACACGCTGGAGATCATCAAGGATCACTGGGCCGATATCGGCATCGGGCTCAACGCAACAAGCGTCGAGCGCTCAATCTACTATGCGCGCGGCGAAGCGAACGAGCACGACTTCATGGTGTGGGGTGCGCCCGGCGGGCTCGACCCGACGCTCTCTCCGCGCGATGTGCTTGCCGTTCACCCCCAGGCGAGCTGGTTCGCCATTCCGTGGACCCGCTGGTACCTCTCCGGTGGCTCCGAGGGCATCGAGCCGAGCGAGAGCATGAAGACGCGGCTTGCCCTCTACGACCAGTTCAAGGCCGAAGCGGATCAGGAGAAGGCCCTCGGGCTCTTCCGCCAGATCCACCAGATGGCGGCCGATGAGTTTGAGATCATCGGCATCACGTTCCGCCCGAGCACCTACGGCGTGGTCAACGCGAAGCTTCGCAACGTGCCCGAAGCGCTGCCGGGATCCTGGATGTATCCCGATCCTGCGCCGACACTGCCCTGGACGTACTACTACGCCGAGTAAGGCGCTCGGTGCGGGGCCGGCCGGGCCCCGCACCCTCCCCTCCTGCACACGGAGCCTCCGATGATCTGGCGCTACATCCTGAAGCGCATCCTCTGGATGATCCCGTTCATGTTCGGCGTCTCCGTTGTCTCGTTTCTTCTGATCCAGGCCCCGCCGGGCGATTTTCTCACGACCTACATCGCCAAGCTCGGGGAATCGAACGAGCTTCTGGACCAGGCCACCATCGACAATCTCCGCGCACGCTTCGGCCTCGATCAGCCGCTCTATGTCCAGTATTTCAAGTGGGTCGGAAACGTGCTCCAGGGCGATTTCGGCATGAGCTTCGAGTGGCGCCAGCCCGTGAACGAGCTGGTGTGGGAGCGGATGGCGCTGACGCTGCTTGTCTCCATGGCCACGCTGCTTTTCACCTGGGCGATCGCGTTTCCGATCGGCGTCTACTCAGCGGTGCACAAGTACTCCATCGGCGATTACATCGCGACCATGATCGGGTTCATCGGTCTTGCGACCCCGAACTTCCTGCTGGCGCTCGTCCTCATGTACATCGGCGTGGTCTATTTCGGCAGCGACGTTGGTGGGCTGTTCTCGCCGGAGTATCAGAACGCGCCCTGGTCCTGGGGCAAGGTCGTCGATCTGATGAACCACCTTTGGCTGCCCATGGTCGTGCTGGGGACATCGGCCACGGCGAGCCTCATCCGCATCATGCGGGCAAACCTCCTGGACGAATTGCACAAGCCCTATGTCGACACGGCGCGCGCGAAAGGCTTGAGCGAGTTCTGGCTGATCATGAAGTACCCCGTGCGCGTCGCACTGAACCCGTTCATCTCGACCATCGGATGGGTCCTGCCGAACCTCGTCTCCGGAGCCGTGATCACCGCGATCGTCCTCAGCCTGCCCCTGGCCGGCCCGCTGATGCTGCAAGCGCTCCTCAGCCAGGACATGTATCTTGCGGGCGCCTTCGTTCTGTTGCTCTCGCTTCTGACTGTGATCGGGATGCTGATCTCAGACATCCTCCTGGTCCTTCTGGATCCGCGCGTGCGCTATGACTGACGAGCGCGCGTCGGGACCGCCCGGTGCGGCCGGGGTCGCACCCCAGGCGGCGATCGGCCATTCCGAGCGGGATGTGGCCATCGCGTCGCAATGGCAGCTCACACGATGGGCCTTCCGCCGCCATAAGCTTGCGTTGGTGTCGCTCTGGGTGATCGGGGCGCTCTACCTCCTCTCGATCTTCGCGGAGGTTGTCTCACCCTTCGATCCGACACAGCAAAACCGCCGGGCGGTCTACCACCCGCCGCAGATGATCCACTTCATCGACCGGACGGAGGAGGGCATTCGCCTCCGCCCCTATGTCTACGAGATGGACCGCCAGCGCGACCAGCGCACCCTCGCGGTCACCTATGTGCCGTCAGGTGAGAAGACCTATCTCGCCTTCTTCGGTCGGGGCGATGCCTACAAGCTCTGGGGGCTCTTTCCGGCCGAGCGGCACCTCCTTGTCCCGGTCAACCCGCGCGATGGGTTCTACTTGTTCGGGGCGGACCGCCTCGGGCGAGACATGTTCAGCCGGGTGATCTACGGCACGCGCATTTCGATGTCGATCGGCCTGGTCGGCGTTGCCATCAGCCTGGTGCTCGGCGTCGTTCTCGGGGGCGTCTCCGGGTTCTATGGCGGGCGCGTCGACGTGCTGATCCAGCGCTTGATCGAGTTCGTGTTGAGCCTTCCGACCATCCCGATCTGGCTGGCGCTGGCCGCCGCATTGCCGCCGGACTGGCCGATCTATCAGCAGTACTTTGTGATCACACTGATCGTCAGCCTGGTCGGTTGGACGGAGCTCGGGCGCGTTGTGCGCGGGCGGTTCCTCGCGATGAAGAACGAGGATTTCGTGATTGCGGCCCGCCTCGACGGCGCGTCGGAATGGCGGATCATCTGGCGCCACATGCTGCCCTCGCTCAGCTCGCACATCATCGCGTCGCTGACGCTCGCCATCCCGCTGATGATCCTCGCTGAGACCGGGCTCTCGTTTCTTGGCCTCGGACTGACGCCGCCGGCGATCTCCTGGGGGGTGCTGCTGAAGGAGGCGCAGAACATCGTCTCGATCAGCCAGGCGCCCTGGCTCTTTGTCCCGGGCGGCTTTGTCGTTCTGGCGGTCCTTGCGTTCAACTTTCTTGGCGACGGCCTGCGTGATGCGGCGGATCCCTATGGCCACTGACGCGGATCCGATCATCCGGATTAAGACCCTCAATCTGGGCTTCTCGTCGCGCAAGGGCGTGGTGGATGTTTTGCACGACGTTAGCTTCGACCTCCACCGTGGCAAGACCACATGCGTCGTCGGCGAGTCCGGATCCGGCAAGTCGGTCACGGCGCGGGCGATCCTGAACATGGTGCCGCGCCCAGGTGTGATAAATGGCGGGCGGATCCTCTTCCGTCCGGACGCGGCCGAGGCTGTGGATCTGGCAAAGCTCGACCCCCGCGGCCAAGCGATCCGCGACATCCGGGGCGGGCGGATCGCGATGATCTTTCAGGAGCCGATGTCGTCGCTGTCGCCGGTGCACACGATCGGCAACCAGATCACCGAGGCCATTCGCCTCCATCGCACGGTGGATCGGACAACGGCGCGCAAGATGGCCGCCGACGCCTTGGCGCAGGTGGAGATCCCCGATCCCGAAGCCGCGCTCGACAAGTACTCCTTCGAGTATTCCGGCGGCATGCGTCAGCGCGCGATGATTGCGATGGCCCTCTCCTGCCGTCCTGATGTGCTGATTGCCGATGAGCCGACGACGGCCCTCGACGTGACGACGCAGGCCGAAATCCTCGACCTGATGACCTCGCTCCAGGCTGAGCTTGGGACCGCCATCATGTTCATCACGCATGACATGGGCGTCGTGGCCGAGCTTGCCGATGCGGTCGTCGTTATGGAGAAGGGCCGCGTCGTGGAGGTCGGTGGGATCGATCAGATCTTTGCGCGGCCGGCGCACGCCTACACGCGGCGGCTTCTGAGTGCTGTCAAACACCTCGAAGAGCCCGCGGCGGCGAAAGTGCCCCCCGCCGCCGATGCGCCCGATATTCTCAAGGTGGAGGGGCTTGAGCTGCGCTTCGAGAAACGCGCGGGCTTCTTTCAGCGCGTCTCAGACGTCACGCGCGCGGTCGATGGGGTCAGCTTCGCCCTCCGCGAGGGTGAGGCGCTTGGTATCGTTGGAGAATCCGGGTCGGGCAAGACCACGGTCGGGCGCTGTGTCGCGCGGGTCTACGAACCCAATGCCGGGCGGATCGAGTACCGCGGCCAAGACATCGCAAGCGCGGGTCACAGCCAACTGAGCGACGTGCGCCAGCAGGTCCGCATGATCTTCCAAGACCCGTTCGCCGCCCTCAATCCGCGCATGACCGTGAAGCAGATCATCGCCGAGCCGCTTGTGGTGAACGATGTCGCGCGGGGCACGGAGCTCGAGGACCGCGTCACCACGCTCCTCCGCGATGTCGGGCTTGAGCCCTCGATGATGGAGCGCTATCCACATGCCTTTTCAGGCGGCCAGCGCCAGCGCATTGTCATTGCGCGCGCCATCGCGCTCGACCCAAAGCTCGTCATCGCGGATGAGCCGACCTCAGCCCTCGACGTCTCGATCCGGACGCAAGTGCTCGACCTGCTGCTGCGGCTACAGGCCGAAAGGGGGCTCAGCTTCATCTTCATCAGCCACGACATGGCGGTGATCCGCTACTTCTGCGATCGGGTTGCGGTGATGTACCGGGGGCGGATCGTCGAGATCGGCGACACGCGCGAGATCATCGACAGCCCGCAGCATCCCTACACCAAGGCGCTCCTCTCCTCGGTGCCGATCCCCGATCCAGCGCTCCGCGGCACCCGCATGCGCCACCGCTACGTGCCGGAGGTCGCATGAAACCGACAGGTCTCGCGGCGCGCATTGATCCGGCTGCCGCGGGCGGGGTGGGCTCCCCGCCTGGCAGCGGTGGCCCCAGCAGCGGCCGGGAGGCCGGCGCTCTCCGTCATCCCAATGGCAGTCTCGCGGCCGGCGCGTCTGCCCACCAACCGGACCTGTGGCCATGAAAATCGAGACCGTCACCGCAAAGGTGTTTCGCCACACCACCAACACAGTCCGGGACAGCGACGGGCACGGGCATCCCGGGCCTGTCAGCGACACGCAGAGCGCGCTCTTCACGATCACAACCGACAGCGGCGAGACGGGCCAGGTGATCGGCCGGGTCGCCGACGTCGCCCCCGCGCTCCTCGATCGCTTTGTGCGGCCGAACTTGATCGGCCAGGATCCCATGCGCATCGATATGCTCTGGCAGAAGATCTACAAGTGGCAGCGCCTCAGCGGCGGGCTTCTGACAGACCGGATGCTGGCCATGGTCGACCTCGCGCTCTGGGATCTGAAGGGCAAAGTGACGGGTCAGCCTGTCTGGACACTCCTCGGCGGGCACAGCGAGAAGGCCCTCGCCTATGGCTCAACGATGTGCGGCGACGACCTGAAGGACGGCCTTGCCACGCCCGAGGACTACGCGCGGTTCGCGGTCTGGATGGTCGGGACCCGCGGCTACAAAGCCGTGAAACTTCATGGCTGGATGCCGCCCGTGCCGGGCGCGCCCGATGTCCGCAAGGACTACGCGGCCTGCGCGGCGGTGCGCGAGGCCGTGGGTCCCGACATTCCGCTGATGCTCGACCCCCATCACTTCTATTCGCGGACCGACACGCTCTGGCTGGCCAACAAGCTCGCCGAGCTCGATTTCCTCTGGATGGAGGAGCCGATGGAGGAGGCGTCGATCTCGTCCTACCAGTGGCTGACGGCAAACACGCGGCTCAACATACTCGGTCCGGAGACCATGACAGGCAAGCACTGGACCCGTGCGGAGTGGGTCAAGACCGCTGCGTGCGACATTGTCCGCGCAGGCGTCTGGGATGTTGGCGGGATCAGCCCGGCCATGAAGGTCGCTCATATGGCCGAGAGTTTCCACATGTCGTGCGAGATCCACGGAACGGGCGCTGGAAACCTCTCGGTCGTTTGCGGAATCGGAAACACGCGCTTTTACGAACGCGGTCTGCTGCACCCGTTCATCGATTACGACGCCCCGAAAGAGCACCAGAACCGGATCGACGACGAGATGGACGCCGATGGCTATGTGCATGCCCGCGCGACACCCGGCTTGGGGCAAGATCTCAACATGGATTACATTGACGGGAACTTGATCAATGAGATCGTCTGACACCCGGATCGCCGATGTACGGATCACACCCATCGCGTTCCGTGACCCGCCGCTTCTGAACAATGCCGGCTGCCACGAGCCCTATGCGCTGAGGTCGATCATTGAGGTTGAGACGCATGGCGGCGTGATCGGCCTCGGCGAAAGCTACGGCAACCCGACCCTGCTCGACGGCGTCAGGGCCGTTGCGCCGCACCTGGTCGGCCTGGACGTCACCGACATCAACGGGGTTTGGGCAAAGGTCCGCGCCTCGGTGTCGGACGGCACCGAGGGCTACAACACCGGGTTCGGGCGCCTCTTGCCGCGGATCGTCTCGGCCGTCGAAGTTGGGATGTGGGATGCGCTCGGCAAGACGCTCGGCCGTCGGGTGTGCGATCTTCTCGGGGGTCAGGTGCGCGAGCGCGTCCCGTTCTCGGCCTATCTCTTTTACAAGTTCGCGGCGCATGCCGATGGCACGACAGATCCCTGGGGCGAGGTTCTTACGCCCGAGCAACTGGTCGAGGAGGCGCGCCGCTTCCGGGAGATCGGTGGGTTTCACGCGATCAAACTCAAGGCGGGCATCCTCTCGCCCGAAGAGGAGATCGCGGGGCTCGAGGCGCTCAGAGAGGCCTTTCCGGAGGCCCCGCTGCGGATCGATCCGAACGGGGGGTGGAGCGTTGAGACCACACTCGGACTGCTGCCGCGACTGGAGGGCCTGATCCAGTATCTCGAGGATCCGACCGTCGGCATCGATGGCAACGCCGCGGTGCAGGCGGCCACGGACATTCCCCTCGCGACCAACATGTACGTCGTCACGCCGGAGCATTTGCCCCCCGCCATCGCCCAGGATGCCTTTCGCGTGATCCTCTCGGACCACCACTACTGGGGCGGCCTGCGCGCCAGCCGCGAGCTGGCCCAGATCTGCGCCATTTGGGGCCTCGGGCTCTCGATGCACTCAAACTCGCATCTCGGGATCAGCCTCGCTGCGATGACCCATCTTGCAGCGGCGACACCGAACCTCAGCTACGATTGCGACACGCACTACCCCTGGCAGACCGATGAGGTTGTGGCGGAGGGGCGTTTCACCTTTCAGGATGGGAGCCTGACCGTGCCTGAGGGGCCGGGCCTCGGCGTGACGCTCGACCGCGAGGCGCTGGCGCGGCTGCACCAGACCTACCTTTCAGCCGGCATCACGGAGCGCGACGACGTCACGGAGATGAAAAAGCACTGGCCCGACTGGGAGTTTGGACGGCCCAAATTCTGATCGCCCCAACCGCTAGAACAGGGTGCCGCGGGGCAGTGGTACGTTCAGCATCTCGCGAAAGGCTGCGACGAAGAGCACGATGATCCCTGCGAGGGAGAGCGCCAGGACCAGGGCGCTTTGCGGGCTCACCCGTTCGTGCTGCGCAATGACCATCAGCGCCAGCGCCATGAAAAGCCCGGCCACCGTGAACCCGAGGACGGGGATCACCGCGACCGCGAACAGCATCGCCGCGGGCAAGGCCGCGCAGCGAACGGGCCCCTTGATCGGGTCCGCGGGCGACGGCGCTCCTCCCGTGATCAGGACAAGCGCTGCAATCGCGCTGAGGATCAGCGTGCCGAGCGCCACGGTCCGCGGAAAGACGGCCGCCTCGGGGTTTAGATCCGCCGCGAGCAGAAGCGCAGTGGCCGCCACGGCCGCAAACGCGCCAATCGCCGCGAGATCGGGCCACATCTCGCGCCACGGCGCGCGCGGCGCCTTTGGCGCGGGACTGCCCCCGGACCAGAGCGCTTTGATCCGCGGCCAGAACGGATAGAGGAAGCTCAGCAGTGTCAGGGCGATGATCGCCTGGCTGAGCGGGCGGCCGAAGAACTGCGCGGGGAGATTGCCGATCGCCGACCCGATGGTCCAACTCTGAACGAAACCCTGCTCGGCGATCCGCCCGAGGATCAGACCGAGGACGATCGGCGAGACCGGGAAGCCCCGCCGCCCCACGACCCAGCCGATCACGCCGAGGAGGATCATGATGCCAACATCCGAGAGGCTGTTGCGGATCGCAAACGCGCCGATGACAGTCATGAAGGCCACGACCGGGACGAGCGCGGCCTTCGGCGCGCGGGCGATCGCATTGTAGGCGAAGCGCCCGATCAGGAGACCGACCGGCAGCATCAGAACCGTCGCGAGGAGGAGGCCGAAAATAAAGGTGTAGACCACGGATCCTTCGGCAAAGAGCGACGGACCGGTCCGCACGCCCTGGACGAGGAGTGCGCCGAGGATCACCGCATCGGGCGGCGTGCCGGGGATGCCGAGGACCAGGGTCGGGATGAACCCACCACCGACGGTCGCGTTGTTGGCGCTCTCCGTCGCGACAATGCCGCCCGGATTGCCCTCGCCATAGGGCTCGGGGCCGGCGCCGCCGCGGCGGGCCTCGGAATAGGCGACAAGGCCGGCGATCGAGCCGCCCGCGCCCGGGAGCGCGCCGACAAGTGTCCCGATCACCGAGGAGCGCGCAACGTTGACCTTGTTGCGCAGAAGGACCGCGGTCGCCTCGGCGATGCGAAAGCCGCGCGTGCCGGCGCTGCCCTCAATGTGCCGGTCGGGCGTCGCGACCAGGTCGATCAGAACCGGAATGCAGTAGAGCCCGATGAGGGCTGAGACCACTTCGATCCCGCCGAGGAGCGTGGTGGAGCCGAACGTAAAGCGCACCTCGGCGCTCGTCTCCGAGATGCCGATGGTCGACAGGAGCAGCCCGAAGCCTGCTCCGATCATCCCCTTGATGAAGTTGCCGGTCGAGAGCGCCGCGATCAGCGACAGGCCGAAAATGGCCAGCCAGAAGTACTCGACCGGTCCAAAGGCGAGGGCCGCCTCCGCGAGCGGCGGAGCGACAAAGAGGAGGGCGAGCGCGCCGACCAGACCGCCGATGACAGAGGCGAAACAGGCCACCGTGACCGCCAGATCGCCGTCGCCGCGCCGCGCCATGGGATAGCCGTCGAAGGTTGTGGCGATGGCCGACGGCGTGCCGGGCGTGTTGAGGAGGATCGCGGCATAGGCGCCGCCGTAGATCGCGCCCGTGTAGATGGCGCCGAGGAGGATCAGCGCGCTGTCGGGCGGCATTGCAAAGGTGATCGGGACAAGGACTGCCACGGCCATTGTGGCGGTGAGCCCGGGGATCGAGCCGATGATCGTCCCCGCGGCAACGCCGAGCAGCGCCAAGAAGACATTGAAGGGCGAAAAAGCCGAGAGGAAGAAGTCGAGCATCTGAGAGCGGTTCGGGGCCGGTGACCGGCCCCGACCTGTGTCAGTCGATCACACCGGCGGATTTGGCCGCGGCGAGATACCCGTCCGCTTTCTCGGCAAGAAAGGCGTCCATCTCCGCGCCATAGGCCACATCGACCAGGGCGAAGCCACCGTCGAGCATCTGCTGCTGGAAGGCTTCATCCGCGTTGATCGCGGCGATGGCGTCAGAGACCTTTTGCTTCAACTCCTCCGATACGCCCATGGGCACGGCGATGCCGCGATAGGCGCCTGAGACCATATCAAACCCGAGCTCCCGGAAGGTCGGCACGTCCGGGAATGCCGGGTGGCGCTCTTCCATGGCAACGGCGAGCATCCTCACCTGGTCCCCTTGCGCGGCGCCCACAGTGGTGTAGCCCCACTGCCCGGTCACCTGTTTGCCGAGATTGGCCGTTGTCGAGGCGCCCGTGCCCTGGAACGACACATACGTGGTCTCGATCCCGGCCATTTCGTCGAACATCACCTGCGCGAGGTGGTTCGCCGTCCCCTTGCCCGAGCCTGAGAGCGTGACGGCACGCGGGTTGTCCTTGGCGTAGGAAATCAGATCGTCGAGCGTCTGGAACTCACTGTCTGCGGTCACCACGATCGCATCGGGCGTGTAGTGGAACATGTAGACCGCCGCGATGTCCTCGGTCTCGAACCCGACATTGCCCTGCTTGGGCTTGATCACGATGTGGGGCAGGTTGATCCCCATGATGGTGGAGCCATCGGAGGCCATGCCGTTGAGCTGCGACCACCCGACGGCACCGCCGCCGCCGGGTTTGTAGCTGACCACCATCTCCTCGCCGAAGAGCTCCGAGAAGAAGGGCTGTTGAAAGCGCGCGGTGACGTCGCTCTCGCCGCCTGGGCCGAAGGGGATGATGTAATCGACCGAGCTGGTCGGGAACTCATCGCCCGAGGCGATCCCCGCGGAGAGCGCGAGGGCGGCGACGGCAAGCATGCGTTTGATCAAGGCAAATCTCCCTTTGTGTGTCCCCGAACGAGGCGCCGGGGCTTTGTGGGGGCGGCGCTCTGGCCGCCCGGTCTTTCCAAGACCCATCAATGCCGGCATTTTTGCGATTGTCTATCGGAACGGTACGGCGCCACTTTGACACGGGCCGCATGTCCAGTAGGCTCCGCCCACATCCGAGCGCAAAGCGCCGGGAGCGTGACCGCAGGGGGACTGAGATGAAAACGAGTGTGCTGGCAGGTGTGGTTCTGAGTGTCGGGGCGGGTGGCGCGTTCGCCGATTGCGGGACGGTCACCTTCTCGGATGTCGGTTGGACGGACATCACGGCGACAACAGCCGCGACCACCGTCGTGCTGGAGGCGCTCGGCTATGAGACGGACATCAAAGTCCTCTCCGTGCCGGTCACCTACACCTCCCTTGCTGCGGGCGACATCGACATTTTCCTCGGCAACTGGATGCCCACGATGGAGGCCGACATCGCGCCCTATCGGGAGGCGGGAACTGTCGACACCGTGCGCGCCAACCTCGAGGGCGCGAAGTACACGCTCGCCGTCAACAAGGCGGCCGCCGATCTCGGGATCGGCTCCTTCGCCGACATCGCAGCGCAGGCCGATGCCTTGGAGGGCAAGATCTTCGGGATTGAACCGGGTAATGACGGCAACCGCCTGATCATGGACATGATCGCCGACGACGCCTTCGGTCTCTCGGGCTTCGAGGTCGTGGAAAGCTCCGAGCAGGGGATGCTCGCGCAGGTCGCGCGCGCCGACCGCCGCGGCGAGCCGGTGGTCTTTCTGGGGTGGGAGCCCCATCCGATGAACGCCAATTTCGAACTGACGTATCTCGAGGGCGGCGATGACTGGTTCGGCCCAAACCTCGGCGGCGCCACGGTCTACACCAACACAACGGCGGGCTTTGCGGGGGAGTGTCCGAACCTCGGGGCCTTTCTCAACAATCTCGAGTTCACGCTCGCGATGGAGAACGAGATCATGGGGGCGATCCTCGATGACGGCGAAGATCCGGTGGATGCCGCGACCGCATGGCTGCAGGCCAATCCCGCAGTACTGGAGAGCTGGTTGACAGGTGTGACCACGATCGAGGGAGGCGACGGTCTTGCGGCGGCCAAGGGGGCCCTCGGCCTCTGACGCCCGATGGACTGGCTGACCGAGATGAAGATCCCTGTCGGGCGCGCCGCGGCCGACATCTTCGACTGGCTCCAGTCCAACGGTGCCTGGTTCTTCGATGGCCTCTCGGATGCGCTCGAGGTTTTCATCGACGCGATCCTGTGGGCCCTGCAAACCCCGCATCCCCTGATCATCGGCGCGGCCTTCGTCGCGCTGACCTGGGTGCTGCAGCGGTCCTGGAAGACCTGCCTTCTGATCGCGCTCGGGTTTCTCTTCATCCTGAATCAGGGCTACTGGGAGGAAACCACGGAGAGCCTGACGCTCGTCCTTTCGGCCTGCGTGCTCTGCATGGCGGTCGGCGTGCCGATCGGCAT
Organism: Pseudomonadota bacterium; assembly: GCA_039193505.1. Taxonomy (GTDB): domain Bacteria; phylum Pseudomonadota; class Alphaproteobacteria; order Rhodobacterales; family Rhodobacteraceae; genus Algicella. Next base: position 17,809 of record JBCCWM010000035.1, read on the forward strand.
CGCGGCCGCGCACCGGCCGAGGCTCTACCGCGCGCTCCGGCCCGTCCTCGACCTGATGCAGAC
>JBCCWM010000036.1:0-17838 GCA_039193505.1 Pseudomonadota bacterium
GCCGTCGCAGATCGTGGCCAAGGCCGGCAGACGTCGCGCCTGCCCGGCATCCCGGCTCGCCTCGGCAAGCCGCCTCGGATCCTCCCCCGTGACCTCCGCCCGAAGCGGGATCGCCGCCCCCATGGAAACCCTCTCCATGTCTTCTCCACGGACCGACGCCGCCCCCTCCCTGCGACCCCCGTCGTGAGGCAGCCCCTTCGGGCGCTGGTATTATGCATCAAACGCTCCTGCCAGGCCCGACGCAGGTCTTGGACGTCCCGGTCCGGTGCACGATCGCTTGGATGCCCGCTCCGTCCGCTGTCAGAAGCACAGTAGGGGCCCGCCAGACGTGCGTCTGCGGGGAGTTTCTGTCGGCGGTCACCGCCACCAGGCGGCGGCGATCCTCGTCGGTGGGGGTGATTGCCAGTCCTGAGCGCATGGCGAAGACCCGCACGAAGGCTCCAACACCGGACCCTCAAATGGGACCCTTCCGTTTCGGTCAGACCACTAGATTGCCGTACCCGGCCTCGGACAGGGCTCGGAGCGCTTCTCGACGCTGGGGGCGCTCGGGCTCCGGATCTCGAACCGACGGCTGTGCCCGAAGCCACCGACGCACTTCGGCCGGCAGGCCATGCTCCGCGGCGCCGGCCCGCATCAGCGCCAGATACCAGTCGAACACAGGAAGGCCCGCCACGGGTGCTGAGGCGATGTAGCTGAGCGCCGCTTGGCCCTCTCCGCGGGTTTGCTCGACCTGTAACCGGCAGTGGTCGTAGCCCCGCCCGAGCCCCTCCGCCTCGTCGAGCGCGTGCCACTCTCCGTCCGGGATGCGAAACAAAACGCCCTCGACGTGCCCCGTGCCCGCAACAAGTGTCGCCTTCCCGGAGCCGTCTCGTCCGCGTTTTGTGAGCTCCACCCGATGGCCCCGAACGGCGCCGCGCCCCACCGGCGTAGCGCCGGGGCACCGGGCACGGAGGCGCGATGTCAGCATGTTGGAGCCGTAGGCAAAGTAGAGCATTTAGAAGGGCGCCGGGTAGGTCCGGCGGATCTGGTCAACTCCCAACAGGAGGTCCTCCGAGAGGGCGATCTCGGAGGCCGCCAAGGACAGTTCAAGCTGGGCCACGGATGTGGCGCCCACAATGGGGGCCGTCATGAAGGGACGCGTCAGACAAAACGCCACTGCAAAGGTCACAGGGTCGAGCCCGTGCTCGCAAGCGAGCGCCACGTAAGCGTCCGATGCGGCGAGCGCCGTCTCGGTCCGCCGCCCGCCCATCTGCGGGTTGATCGCCCCCCGCGATCCGTCGGGCAGCGCACCCCCGGTGTACTTGCCCGACAAGAGACCGGCCGCGAGCGGCGAGTAGGCGAGAAGCCCCACTTCCTCGTGGTGGGCGAGTTCGGCCAAGTCGAGATCGAACGTGCGATAGAGAAGCGAGTACTCGTTCTGGATCGCCGCGACGCGCGGCAACCCGGCAGCCTCCGCAACCCGCAGAAACTCGGCCGTGCCCCACGCGGTCTCGTTCGAGAGACCGATCGCGCGGATCTTTCCGGCCTCGACCTGACGGCCCACCTCCTCGAGAATGTCCTCAACCTCGGCGGCCATGCCGCGCGTCTGGGTCGAGGGATCGTAGCTCCACATCCGGCGGAAGTGGTAGTGGCCGCGGTTCGGCCAATGGAGCTGGTAGAGATCGACATAGTCGGTCTTCATCCGGCGGAGCGAGCCGTCGAGCGCTTCGCGGATCCGCGCCCCCGTGATCTGGCCCGAGCCGGGGACAGCCGAGCCCGCCCCCGCAATTTTCGTCGCCAGAACCAGTCCGTCGCGACCGCCGCGACTGGCGAGCCAACTGCCAACGATCTCCTCTGTCCGGCCATGGGTCTCGGCGCGAACCGGGTTTACGGGGTAGAGCTCCGCCGTATCCCAGAAGGTCACCCCGCGCTCGAGCGCGAGGTCCATCTGGGCGTGTCCTTCCGCCTCCGTGTTCTGGGTGCCCCAGGTCATCGTCCCGAGGCAGATCTCGCTCACCTCGATGCCGGTTCGGCCGAGCGGTCTCGTTCGCATACGTCTCTCCACACTTGGTCTGGGTGACACTATCGGGGTTTCTCCCCGGTGCCAGGGGCATCGGCTGGAGCGCCTTGTGTTTGACCTTCCCGCAGCCTTCTTTAAAGCAAAACCGAGATGGAAAGAGCGCAGAGAGTGTCGCGAAGATGGACCAATCCCAGGGATGAGTGCGCGGGTCGGGGTCGACCTCGGATGCGCCCGGTTGCCGAGACGCGTTTGGGCCGACCGGGACCGGAGCCCCACAGCCGTCGACCGCCTGGCTTCGCCGGCGCGGCTCCACCGATGAAGGGCGCCGGAACGGTGGAAGGGACGCACGCGTCGGCTCGTCACCCCCTGAGCATGGGGTGGCTGGCGTGACCGGCCCAGTTCCTGCGTTTCTTCGGCTCGGCGATGAAAACGCCTTCACCGTCCTCGCCCGGGCGGCTGCCCTTTCGGCAGAGGGTCGCGAGATCATCAATCTCGGGATCGGTCAGCCGGACGTCCCGACGCCACCCCACATTGTCGAGGCTGCTGTCAAAGCGCTCCGCGACGGCCAGCACGGCTATACCGATGCACGCGGCCTCCCACGCCTGCGGGAGGCTGTGGCCGCCGATGTTCACAGGCGCCTCGGCGTTGAGGTAGACCCGGATGCCGTGCAGATCCTGCCGGGCGGCAAAGTGACGATGTTCGCCACCATCCTGATGCTCGGCGCGCCGGGGGTGGAGATCCTCTATCCCGATCCGGGCTTTCCGATCTACCGCTCGATGATCGAGTTCACGGGCGCCACGCCCGTCCCGGTGCCGATCCGCGAGGCGGCGGGGTTTGGGATCTCGGCTGCCGAAACGCTTGCGCTGGTCACGCCGCGCACGCGGCTTTTGATCCTGAACTCACCCGCGAACCCCACCGGCGGTGTCACTCCGGAGGAGGAGATCCGGGCACTTGTCGCTGGGCTCGAGGCGCATCCCGAGGTCGCGATCCTCTCCGATGAGATTTACGGCCAGATGACCTATGGGGCCGCGCATGTCTCGCTCCTCTCCTTTCCGGAGATCCGCGATCGGTTGGTGCTGCTCGACGGTTGGTCAAAGACCTATGCGATGACCGGCTGGAGGCTCGGCTACGCGATCTGGCCGCCTGCGCTGCGCGAGCCTGCGCGAAAGCTGGCGGTCAACGCGTGGTCTTGCGTCAACACGCCGGCGCAGTGGGGGGCGCTTGCGGCACTGGAGGGGCCGCAGGACTGCATCGCCGAGATGCTTGCGGCCTTCCGGGAGCGGCGCGAGGTCGTTGTGGCCGGGCTCAATGCGCTGCCGGGGGTCACGGCTCGCGCGCCGGAGGGGGCGTTCTACGCGTTTCCGAACGTCAGCGAGGTTGGGATCCCGGCAAAGGCGCTCGCCTCGGATCTCCTCGAGGAGGCCGGCGTTGCGCTGATCGGGGGGCCCGATTTCGGCATCCATGGCGAAGGGTATCTCAGGCTCTCCTACGCCAGTTCACGCGCAGCGATCGAGCGGGCGCTTGAGCGGATGGAGGCCTTTCTCAGCGCACGTCTCTGACCGGCGGGCTTGCAAACAAGGCCTGTCCCGGGCTATCAGCCTCGCGGGCAGGTCGTCGGTGAGGGCGAGCGGCGATCGGCTCAGCCATATCGCCCTGACGATGGAGCCGTCCGATGAGCCTCCCCCCGAAGCCCGCGGTGCTGCCGCGGCAACCCTCATTTTCGTCTGGACCTTGCCCGAAGCGCCCCGGTTGGTCTGCTGAGACCGTCGCCGCGAAGGCGCATCTTGGCCGATCGCATCGCGCAGCGGCTCCAAAAGCGCAGCTCGCCGCGCTGATCGAGCGGTTGAAGCGCATCCTCGGCGTGCCCGACGGTCATCGCCTTGGCATCGTGCCGGCGTCCGACACGGGCGCGTTCGAGCTTGCCATGTGGACGATGCTCGGCGCGCGCCCGGTCGACATGCTGGTCTGGGAGAGCTTTGGAGCGGGGTGGGCGAGCGACGCCGTCAAACAGTTGCGGCTGCCCGACTGCCAGGTGATCGAGGCGGGCTACGGAGCCCTCCCGGACCTGTCCGCGGTCAGAGCGGAGAGCGATGTCTGCTTCACGCAGAACGGCACCACCTCTGGCGTGCGCATCCCGGACTTTGACTGGCTCGCGCCGGACCGGCCGGGGCTTGCGATGAACGATGCGACCTCCGCCGCCTTTGCCCAGCCGATTGACTGGGCCAAAGTCGACGTCCTGACCTTCTCCTGGCAGAAAGTGCTCGGGGGAGAGGCGGCGCATGGCGTCCTCGTCCTCTCACCGAAGGCTGTGGCGCGGCTCGAGAGCTACGTGCCCGACCGGCCGCTCCCAAAGATCTTCCGGCTGACAAAGGGCGGCAAGCTCAATGAGGCAATCTTTGAGGGCGCGACGATCAACACGCCCTCGATGCTTGCCGTTGCCGATTGCGTCGACGCGCTCGATTGGGTTGAGGAGATCGGCGGTGTCACGGCGACGCAGGCGCGGTCGGATGCAAATGTCTCGGCGCTCCAGGCTTGGGTGGATCGCACGCCCTGGGTGGAGAACCTCGTGGCCGTGCCGGCCCTCCGATCGAACACCTCCGTCTGTCTCTCGATCGTCGATCCGACCGTTGCGGGGCTCGAGCCCGCTGCGGTGCGGGATCTCATCAAGAGGATGGTCAAGCGTCTCGATGCCGAGGGCGCGGCCCACGACATCGGAGGCTACCGCGATGCCCCGCCGGGTCTTCGCATCTGGTGCGGCGCAACGGTTGAGACCTCCGACATCGAGGCGCTGACACCGTGGCTCGACTGGGCATTTGCCGCGGCCAAGGCCGAGCTCGCGGCTGCCTGATGCTCACGCTGCGCGCTGCGCGGCCCGACGACCTCCGGATCCTGCGAGAGTGGGAGCGCGCGCCGCATGTTACGGCCGCTGGGATCGCCGACTGGCCGTGGGACGAGATGCTCGCAAGCTCCGTGCCCTGGAGCGAGATCCTGATCGCCGAGGTCAACGGTCGGCCGATGGGCGTGGTGCAGATCCTGGATCCGGCCGCCGACCCCGATGCCTATTGGGGTGCCTGCGGCCCCGGGCTCCGCGCGCTCGACATCTGGATCGGGGAGGCGGCCTATCTTCGCCGCGGCCACGGGCGGGAGATGATGCGTCAGGCCATGGAGCGGTGTTTCGCCGAACCGCTGGTCGAGGCGATCCTGATCGATCCGCTCGCCACCAACACCGATGCTCATCGCTTCTACGAGGCGCTGGGCTTCCGCTTCGAGGAGGCACGCCGCTTCGACGACGACCTCTGCCACGTATACCGACTGACGCGCCAGCAGTGGCGCGAGGGGACCTGACATGCCAAACGTCTTGATTTCAGACAAACTTTCCGATGCCGCCGTCGCAATTTTCAAGGACCGCGGGATCGACACCACCTTCGAGCCCGGTCTCGGGAAGGAGCCCGAGCGCCTCGCCGAGGTGATCGGCGATTTCGACGGGCTCGCCATCCGCTCCGCCACCAAAGTCCGCGCCGGGCTGATGGAGCGGGCGGACCGGCTGAAGGTCATCGGCCGCGCCGGGATCGGCGTGGACAATGTCGACATCCCGGCGGCAAGCCAGAAGGGCATCGTGGTGATGAACACGCCCTTCGGCAACTCCATCACCACGGCCGAGCACGCGATTGCGATGATGTTTGCCACCGCCCGGCAGATCCCCGCGGCCGACGCCTCGACACAGGCGGGGCTCTGGGAGAAGTCGCGCTTCATGGGGGTGGAGATCACCGGGAAAACGCTGGGCCTTCTTGGGTGCGGCAACATCGGCTCCGTGGTGGCCACGCGGGCGCTTGGGCTTCGGATGAAAGTGATCGCCTACGACCCGTTTCTCTCTGCCGACCGCGCCACTGAGCTTGGGGTCGAGAAGTGTGCGGATCTCACTGACCTGCTCGCGCGCGCCGACTTTGTCTCGCTGCATCTCCCGAAGACCGAGAAGACGGCCGGCATCCTCTCGGCCCCGCGGGTGGCGGAGATGAAGCCGGGTGCGCGACTGATCAACTGCGCACGGGGCGGCCTTGTCGATGAGGCGGCGGTGGCGGACGCGCTCCGCTCGGGCCATCTTGCCGGTGCCGCATTCGATGTCTTCGCGGAGGAGCCTGCGACCGCGAGCCCGCTTTTTGGGCTGCCGAACGTTGTCTGCACGCCCCATCTCGGCGCCGCGACGACTGAGGCGCAGGAGAACGTGGCGCTGCAAGTGGCCGAGCAGATGTCGGACTACCTCCTCAAAGGCGCAATCTCGAACGCCCTCAACGCCCCCTCTGTGACGGCCGAGGAGGCGCCCATCCTGCGCCCTTGGATCGAGCTCTGCGAGCGGCTCGGCAGCTTCGCTGGCCAAGTGACCGAGCATCCGATCACGGAGATCGAGATCGAGTATGTCGGCCGGGTCGGCGCCCTCAACCTGACGCCGCTGACAGCGGCCCTCACCGCCGCGATGTTGACGCCGCTGGTGGGGGCAGGGGGCGTCAACATGGTCTCCGCCCCTCTCATCGCGCGGGAGCGGGGCATCCGGATCGCCGAGACGCGAAAGGACGCGCAAGGGGCGTTTGGGTCCTATGTCCGGCTCCTCGTCCAGACCGAGGCGCAGACCCGCTCCGTCGCGGGCACGATCTACTCCGACGGGAGACCGCGGTTCATCCAGATCAAGGGGATCAACCTCGAGGCGGAGCCGATGGGCCACATGCTCTACACCACCAATGCCGATGAGCCGGGCTATATCGGCGCCCTCGGCACGACGCTCGGCGCGCTTGGCGTCAACATTGCCACCTTCGCTCTCGGTCGGGCAGGCAAGGGGGACGAGGCGATCGCGCTCCTCGGTGTGGATGAGGCGGTCTCGGCCGCCGCGCTTGACCGGATCGCGTCGCTGCCCCAAGTCCGACAAGCAAAGGCCCTGGCCTTCTGAGGGGGATCGATGCTCGCACCGCCGTTCTTCGGGTTTGGCCCGTCCGCGATCCGCTTTTTCGAAGGGCTCGCGGCGGACAATTCGAAGGTCTACTTCGAAGCGCATCGCGAGACGTTCGAGGACGACGTGAAGCGGCCGCTCGATCGCCTTTTGGGTGAGGCGGCTGAGACCTTCGGCGGGACCGTCAAGATCTTTCGTCAGAACCGCGACATCCGGTTCTCAAAGGACAAAAGCCCCTACAAGACCTCCACCTATGGCCTTGTCCGCGGCTTGCCCCGTGGGCGGGTCTACTATGCCGCCATCGGGGCAGACGGGTTTCACGCCGCGACCGGGCTCTATGAGATGGCCAAAGATCAGTTGGAGCGGTTTCGGCGCGCGGTCGACAGCGCCCACGGAGACGGTTTGGCGGAGGCGCTTGCCGCGGCGGACGCGGCGGGCCTCGTCCCTTGGGGAGACGCGCTCAAATCGGCGCCGCGTGGCTATGCAAAGGACCATCCGCGGATCGATCTCCTCCGACGCAAAGCCCTGGTTCTCAGCGGCCGGATCGGCACAAGCGAGGCGCTAGACGGGCGCCGCCCGCTTGAGCATGCCTACGAGACCTGGCGCGCGGCGGCCCCCGTTCTCGACTGGCTCGAAGCCCATGTCGGCCCCTCCGAGCTTCCAGACAGCGGACGGCGCTGAGGAAGGGCTTTCGCGGCCCGGCGCGATCGCGTAGAGCCCTTGCGGGAGGTACGCCATGGCCAATGTCGTCGTGATCGGCGCCCAATGGGGCGACGAGGGAAAGGGCAAGATCGTCGACTGGCTTTCGGAACGGGCCGATGTGATCGTCCGGTTCCAGGGCGGTCACAATGCGGGGCACACCCTCGTGATCGGGGGGGAGACCTATACGCTCTCGCTCCTCCCCTCGGGCATCGTGCGGCCGGGCAAGCTCTCTGTCATCGGCAATGGGGTGGTGCTCGACCCCTGGGCCTTTGTCGATGAGGTCGCGCGGCTCCGTGCCCAAGGGGTCGAGATCTCGCCCGAGACGTTGATGATCGCCGAGAACACGCCCCTGATCCTGCCGGTTCACGGTGAGCTCGACCGCGCACGCGAAAGCGTCAACGCGGTGGCCCGGATCGGGACGACGGGCCGGGGCATTGGCCCGGCCTATGAGGACAAAGTCGGCCGTCGCGCGGTCCGCGTTGCAGATCTCGGCGACGCAGAGACGTTGGAGGCGCGGCTCGACCGTCTCCTCCTCCACCACAATGCGCTCCGCCGCGGGCTTGGCCTTGAGGAGGTGGACCGCGCCGACTTGGCCGGGCGTCTCCGCGCCGTCGCCGCTGAGGTGCTGCCCTATGCGGGACCGGTCTGGAAGCATCTCGACGAAAAGCGCCGGGACGGCGCGCGGATCCTGTTCGAGGGTGCGCAGGGCGCGCTCCTCGACATCGACTTCGGGACGTATCCCTTCGTCACCTCGTCGAACACCATGGCCGGCATGGCCGCAACAGGCAGCGGCATGGGACCGGGCGCGGTCGGCTTCACGCTCGGCATCGTCAAAGCTTACACCACACGCGTCGGGGAGGGACCGTTCCCCGCCGAGCTCCACGACGCGGACGGCGCGCGGCTTGGCGAGCGTGGGCGGGAGTTCGGCACTGTCACCGGACGCAAGCGGCGCTGCGGCTGGTTCGATGCCTGCCTGGTCCGCCAAACCTGCCGGACATCCGGCACCGATGGCCTTGCCCTCACGAAGCTCGATGTGCTCGACGGGTTCGACACTCTCCGGATCTGCACCGGTTATCGCCTCGATGGCGAAACCCTCGATCACCTGCCGATCGCCGCCGCCCAACAAGCCCGCGTTGAGCCGATCTGGGAGGATCTGCCGGGCTGGCGGGACACGACCGCCGGCGCACGCCGCTGGGCCGACCTGCCGGCCGAAGCAATCAAGTATGTCCGCCGGATCGAAGAGCTGGTGGAGTGCCCGGTCGCCCTTCTCTCCACTTCGCCCGAGCGAGACGACACCATCCTTGTGCGCGATCCGTTTGAGGATTGAGGCGTGTGGGGATCGCTCGCGACGCCGGCGCGGTCTTGGCCGGGCAGCGCCGCAACCCTACATACCCGTCAAACGGAGGTATCATGGCGTTGTCCTACAAAACCCGCCGCCGCTTGGCGCTTTTGACGCTGCTCGTCGGCTTGCCGGTTTATCTCGTTGTCGCTGTCAATGTCGTCGAGCTCTTCAACAGGCCACCTCTTGTGGTGGAGTTCCTGATCTACATGGCCCTTGGCGTTCTTTGGGCGATCCCACTCCGGCCCATTTTCAGGGGCGTGGGTCGCGCAGATCCGGACGCGGGGGATCCGAAGTGAGGGGCCTTCTGCTCGCAGCCCTGCTCGCTGTCCCGGCCGGGGCGGAGGAAATCGGCTCCGTCGACACGGCCTTCCAACTTCTGGGTTCAAACCACAAGATCGTGATCGAGGCCTTCGACGACCCAAAAGTCTCGGGCGTCAGCTGCTTTGTGAGCCGGGCCAAAACCGGCGGCATCACCGGGTCCCTCGGACTGGCCGAAGACACGTCCGATGCGTCGATCGCGTGCCGCCAAACCGGACCGATCACGCTTGCCGACGATCTCGAAGACGGCGAAGAAGTCTTCGGGCGGCGAACGTCGGTCCTCTTCAAGCGCCTCCAAGTGGTTCGTTTCTATGATGAAGGCCGACGCACGCTGGTCTACCTCACCTACTCCGACAAGTTGATCGACGGTTCTCCGAAGAACGCGATCTCTGCCGTCGTCGTGCGCCCCTGGACCGGCGAGGCGTCCTAGCCGATCCTTCTAGGAGTGGGTCGCGCCCCGGGCGCCGCGACGGCAGCCTTCGATGTGTCGGCGACGATCAGCTTTGCAACTGAAGATCCGCGAGCCGAATTGCGTATTCGGCCCGCGCCGCGTCGGAGAGCACGAACTGGCCATCATCGAGGCGCACAAACCGGCCAGACCGCATCAACTTGCCGAACGATTTGATCCGCGCCTCGGCGCTGAACGCACCGCCGCGCCCAATCTGATCGACCATCGTCATGATCGCACCGCGACTGAATGTGGCGCGCCCATCGATGAGCACGGTGTATGCGGCGGAGGCCTCCATCAGCTCAAGCAGAGTGTTCGTGCCCATCCGTTTGGCAAATCCCACAGGCGTGAGGCGTCCGTCCGCCTCCTCAGGAGCGTCGCCGAAGTCGAGCCCGGTCGTCGCTCGGGTCATGTCTGGTGTGGTCTCGAAGGAGGCTCGCAGCTTCGAGGCGATCTCATTGTCCTCTCCGGCCGATGCCGCTGGTTTCCGCGCGCCGCCAGTGCCATCCGAGGGTTCGGGTGGCGGCGAACTCCGGCCGCGGATCGTGGTTGGGAGGATCGTGCGCGGGGCTGTGCGGGTTGGTCGTTCGGCGGGCTCCGTCGGCCGCTGCGGCGGCGACGGCGCAAGTGCCGGCGCGGGCGGAACTTCAGTCTCCGGGGCACTCGACCGCCCGCCGAGGCGTCCGACCAAGGTGCGAACGCGAAACCCGTCGAAGCCGCGTTTGGGTGACGTGCCGAGCCCGCGCCGCATCGCCGCCTCCGCTTCGTCCGGCGTCGCCTCCGGGACCTCGCCCGCAGATTGGGGTGGCGCGTCGGGCGGAGCCGCCTCCAATGCGGGTGTTGGCGTCTCGTCCGGCTGCTGGGACTTGCGGCGGATCCGGTCGATGAAGGTCTCACCGCGCTCAGGTGGCGCCCCCGCGGTCTCCTGGGGCGGCGGCGGCGCTGTTTCGGAAGGTGGTGCGTAGCCGGCCTCATCTTGGCCGCCAAGCGGCGTCGTCAAACGGAGGGGCTCGACAGGCGCGCGTTCGGCGGGCTTCGTTTGCGTCACCGGGGACGCATCGCGATGCGGGTCGTGGCGGAGCACGATTTCATCCACCTCGGACACCATGCCGCCGAGGTATAGGAGAGAACTCGGTTGTGCTTTCGCTTGGTCACCGCCTGCCGATCCGCCGCCGGGCAGATCGTCCTCCTGGGGCGATGCATGTTCCGCTTCTTCAGGTGTCTCTTCGGTCGACCGGGCGGACCCGGCGGCAGCCTGAACTCCGGACGGAGGTTCCGCTGGCGCGGACGGTACGACGGTCTCGGCCGTTTTCTGCCCCATCGTCTCATCGGGGGCGAGGGCGCCCGTCGGTTTGACGGGCGGGATCGGCGCTGCGCTCTCCGCATCGCCCTCGGTCGTTTGCGCGCTTGTGGCCGTCAGTCGGGCAGCGACGCGTGCCGCCCGGCCGAGCCCCCCCGCGACGTCGTCCGCCTCAGCCACGCGCGACGGTGTTTCGCGCTTCGGGCTCGCCTGTGCATGCATCGGAGACATGCCGGGAAAGGATGTGTCGCCGCCAAGCGGGCCGGCGGCGTCCTCGCGCGCGTCGGCGGAAGGACGGGTCGCCTCTGCCTGCGCCGGCTTGATCGGCTCGTCCGGTCCCTCGGAAACAGGCGTCGTCAATTGCATCGGTTCTGTCGTCGGCGGCGCTCCGGGCGCCCCATCGGCGGGAGGGGACGTTTCGGGTGCGGCATCGGCCGGAGAGGCGTCCTGATCCGCCTTCAGAAGGTCGAAGAGCGGATTGCGATCCCGCGGACGCGCGCGCCGGACACGGATTGCACGCCCTCGCTGGGTCGGTTCGGAAGGTTCGTCCCCCCCCGACGACGCCGGCTCTTCGCCCGGTGGCGCCGGTTGCTCCGGCTCGACAGGCGCGGTCAACAAGGCATCAATCTCTGTGTCGAGATTCTCTTGCGCGGCGGCGGCGGGCTCGTCGCCCTCGGCAGTGCCGCCCTCTCGCGCGTCTTCGGTTTCCGCGCCGGCGGGGCCGTCGTTTTCGACGGTGCCCTCGGCCTCTGCGCCGTCGAGATCCCGTTCGGCGGCGTCGCCAGCGGTCGGCGGATAATCGCTCGCTTCAGTCGGTTCGTCGGCGGTGTTCGGCTCCAGCGTGTCCCCCGCGTCCGCAGGATCGGGCAACGCGCCCTCGACGGCCTCACTGAGGGTGTCGGGCCCGGCCGAGATGAGAGGATCGGGCGCAGGATCCGCCTCAGATGAAGGCGTTGACGGTTCAGATCCCCCAGCCGCGTTGCCCTCCGAAGGCGGCGCGCTCTCGGTCGCGGCGTCTGAAGCCTCGGCGTTGGAGAGAAGTGGTGTGTCCGCATCGCCTTGATCTGCGGACGGAAGAGCCGGTTCGCCGTCGCCAGCTACGTTCTCGACGGGCGCACCCTCCGGATCGGCATCGCCACTTTGGTCGTCGTCTGTCGCCTCAGCCTCGGGCCTCCCCACGTCCGCCGGAAGCGCCTCCTCACCGCCGAGCCGCAATGCCGCACGGCTGCGAGAGGCTGCGGCGAGCCGCCCGAGCACGTCGCGTGCCGCGCCGGCCCCCTCCGAACCAGCTTCCGACGCTTCGGTCACTGCCGCCGGGGCGTCCGTCGGATCAGGTGTGTCGACAGCCACCGGCTCGTCGTCCTGCGGTTCCAAGGAAGGCTCTGGCGAGCTTGGGTCGGAAGCCTCCACCTCTGGTGCCGGGCCCTGATCCATCGCCGCAAGCGGATCCTCGTGAGTGTCCGTCGCGGCCTCACTGTCCTCTTTCTCCGCCTCGGCGCTCGCGGCGCGGAGTTGGCTTGGTGTCACCGCACCGCCATCGTTTGGGTCCGACGGCCGAGCTGTCGGTTCGGGTATCGTGGGCAAGGCGGTTGTGAAAATGTTCCCGCCAGTGCCGGCGCCGAGAGTTGGGGTCAAAACAGGCGCGAGCCTGCGAATGCGCACGCCGCGCCCGGTGCGCACCGCCTCCAACTTCGTCGTGCCGGCGGACGCGCTCAATCGCGTCGCAAGGGCGTCGATCGCCTCGGCTGACGGGGAGATGGAAAACTCCGGGTCGTCGGTCCGCTCAGAGAAGAACTCGATGACGTCGCGCATCAATGGAAACGGGTTGTCGAAGCCTTCCAGCTCACACGCGAACGTGTCATAGGATACTTTCAAGACCTTGGACTTGCCCATGTTCGACCTCGTCTCCTTGGGAACATCCCCACCCTTCAGACGCGAACGCCCGTGTCAAGTCGCCGCCCAGAGGGCAAACAGCTCGCGCCTGGAGATATGTGCTGAGGTCATGCGGTGACACCAACGTCGTGGCGTTTTGAGACCGGAGTGACACTCCTCGGCGCCGGTCCCGTTGCGCCTGACGACCTCAACCTTGCCCTGGGCCACGCCCCCGACCTCCTCGCGGCGGATGGTGGCGCCGACACTGCGCGAAAATTCAACAAAATGGTTACCGGCGTCATCGGTGACCTAGATTCGTTAAGTAGCCGTGAATTTTGGCAGTCTCTGGGCACGCCCGTTCTTCATCTCGCGGAACAGGATACAACTGACTTCGAAAAGTGTCTCTACTCGTCCTCAGCGCCCCTGACCTTGGCAGTCGGATTTCTTGGCGGGCGGGTCGATCACGAGCTGGCGGTCTTGTCGGTGATGGCCCGCTACGCACACCGCGCGATTGTCGCCCTGGGCGCCGAGGACGTGGTGTTTCACTGCCCGAAGCGTCTCGCGCTCACTCTGTCGCCCGGCACGCGTTTCTCTATTTTCCCGCTCGAACGCGTCCGGAGCACCCACTGCCGGGGGCTCCGGTGGTGTGTGGAGGGCTTGACCCTCTGCCCGACGGGTCAGATCGGCACATCGAACGAGACGAGCGGTCCCGTTGAGCTGGCCTTCGATGCGCCCGGCGCCCTGATCATCCTACCCCGAACCGCATTGAGCGAGGTTCTGGACGCGCTTACCGCGCATCGGGCCGCAAATTGGAGCCGAGAAGACGCGGCAGGTCGATGACTCTCGGAACCAGTGCCGGGACTCGCGCCCGATAGGTTGGGAACACCTCCGGACGCGTGCGCTCCATCCGCTCTTCGATGATCGGGACACCGGATACATAGCGCAGGAGCAGCGTCACAATGAGAACGGAGATCGGCGCCCAGATCACTCCGACATTGAGCGCCAGCAAGGACAGCCCGAACCAGACGGCAATCTCGCCCAAGTAGTTGGGGTGGCGAACGATTGAGCGGGTCCCAGTCATGAGCAAGCCGCCATGACCCCGGCGCGCGCGGTGGCGGTCAAGTTCGAGATCGGCGACCGTCTGAAGGACGATGCCCCAGAGCACAAGTGCACTCGCCACCAGGATCAGAGCCGAGAGAGCCGCGTCAGTCCCCACGCTGACCGCTGCGATCAGCGGCAGGGTGATTATCCCCTGCAGGACCGCTTGCAAGACGAAAACCATCAACAGGCTCTTCCACCACCAGCCGGGGTTCCGTGCCGCCCGCATCTCAGCGTATCGGGCGTCCTCCGCACCCTCACGCAGTCGCCGGATCCCGAGATGGATCCCGAGCCTCCCGGACCAGAGTATGGCGAGCGCAACGATCATCAGCACATCCGCGCCCATCGGCCTGCCGGCGCCGATCCAAGCTGCGAGCACCATTGCCCCCACGCCGGGCCCCCACCAAAAGTCCACGACGCTTGCGTCCCGACGCCAAAGGCTGATCGGCCAAAGCACCAAAAATCCGGTCAGACCAATCAGCCACACGGCCAAAGCGTCACCCACGTTTCACTCCTATTTCCTTGTTGATCGGAATACGTTGCGGGGCGTGAACTGGATTTGTCGGTTGGGCGAGACGGTGTCGTTTGGTCAACAGCTCATGAATTAGCCGCTTCGCCATGCTGCGGTTTTCATGTTAGCTTGAGTAAAATAAACAACAGGCCGTAAGGAGTGCGATTCGCGCTGAAAACGGTGGGTTTCGGGCAGAAAGGGTCTCGCGGAAGTCATGGAAGGCGAGCAGGCTCCTCAAGCTCTTCGTGGCTATGATTCCTTCGAGGTGCGTCTCGGCGATGAGCTGCGAGGGGAACGGGCAACGCTCGGAAAATCCCTTCTCGACGTTCAGCGCGAGCTGAGGATCAAGGCGACCTACATCGCGGCGATCGAAAACTGCGATCCCGATGTGTTCCCCAATAAGGGGTTCATCGCCGGCTATGTGCGGTCCTATGCACGCTATCTGGAGCTCGACCCTGTCGAGGTGTTCAGGCGTTTCTCTGAGGAGAGCGGGTTTGACGGCGTCAATGCCGACCTGGTTCGGAAGCCACGGTCCGGCGGCACAAAGACACTGTCCGGGCCCATAAGGATCGACCGGAACGATCCGTTGTTTCGGCCGGTTGCGGCGCGGGGTGCTGTGACCGGGGGCTGGCTGTCGGACCTCTCGCTCTCCGCCCTGGGTTCGGTCTTGGTGCTGATCCTGCTGATGGTCGGGCTCGTGGCCGGTGGCATGCAGGTCCTGCGCGACATTCAGCGTGTGGAAATCGAGCCGGTGAACCGGCGCCCGACGCCGCTGTCGCAAGTGACCGAGATCGTCGCACCAGGGCTCGGGACAGATCGAGTCCTCCTCGACAGCGCGCCTGAGGCGCCGGATGACGCCGATCTGGCGAGGCTCTACCAGCCACGCGAGCTGGCGCTTCCGGTCGTCGAGACGCGTGACGGACCGATCGTCGAAATCGATCCGGACCAGGCGCGACAGCCGGAGCCGCCCCAACCGGTGGCAGGCCATGTGGCCGACGCACTCAAGGCGTCGGCGGTCGATCCGATACCGGACCCCCAAGTGCGTGAAGACACGCGTGCGCCGGCGATAACCGTCCTTGCGCGCCAACCCGCATGGATCCGGGTCTATCTCGGCGATGGCACGGTTCTCTTCGAGAAGATCATCGAGACGGGCGAGGTTTACGCATTGCCTCAGGCGGTTGAGGCACCTCTCCTCAGAGCGGGCAATGCGGGCTCCGTCTTTGTGGGCGTGGATCGGGCGCTCTATGGCCCGATTGGTCAGGGCACCGGCGTTGCCAAGCAGATTTCGCTTCTTCCGAGTGATGTGGTCGAGCGCTTCGGCCGGCTCGACGAAGTGCCCGAGGTCATGGAGGCCGCCCTCTCAGCCAGCCTGTCAGGCCGTCCGGAGGAGTGACGTCAGCCCAGCGTGACAAGTCTGAGGCGCCGGGGTATCACCGGGGCGTGTCGGCAGCCCATAGCCTTTGGAGGAGAGATGTCGCTCAACTCGGTGCGCCCGTGGCGGAACATCTACCGCCGTGAGAGCCGCAAGATCCGCGTCGGGTCCGTAGAGGTTGGCGGCGACGCGCCGATCTCGGTCCAAACCATGACCAACACGGACACATCGGACGCGAAAGCGACGATTGAGCAGGTGCTTGCCTGCGCGGAGGCCGGTGCGGATATCGTCAGAGTGTCCTGCCCCGACGTGGCCTCGACTGCCGCGATGCGCGAGATCTGCCGCGAGAGCCCCGTGCCGATCGTGGCCGATATTCACTTTCACTACAAACGCGGGGTCGAGGCGGCGGAGGCCGGTGCGGCCTGCCTCCGGATCAACCCCGGCAACATCGGCAACGCGAGCCGTGTCCGCGAAGTGATCAAAGCCGCGCGGGACAATGACTGCGCAATCAGGATCGGTGTCAACGCCGGCAGCCTCGAAAAGCACCTTCTGGAAAAATACGGAGAGCCGTGTCCCGAGGCGATGATCGAAAGCGGTCTCGACCACATCAAGATCCTCGAAGACAACGATTTCCGCGAGTTCAAAATCTCCTGCAAAGCATCCGACGTCTTCCTCGCCGCGGCGGCGTATCAGGGCCTCGCCGAGGCGACCGACGCGCCCATCCATCTTGGCATCACCGAAGCGGGCGGGCTCACCTCCGGCACGATCAAGTCGTCGATCGGGCTCGGCAACCTCCTTTGGATGGGGATCGGCGACACGCTCCGCGTCTCGCTCTCCGCCGATCCGGTCGAGGAAGTGAAAGTCGGCTACGAGGTGTTGAAGGCGCTGGGCCTGCGCCATCGCGGCGTCAACATCATCTCCTGCCCGTCCTGCGCGCGACAGGGCTTTGACGTTATCAAAACGGTTGAGGCGTTAGAACGCCGCCTGGAGCATATCAAGACGCCCATGTCGCTCTCGATCATCGGGTGTGTTGTGAACGGACCCGGAGAGGCGCTGATGACGGATGTGGGTTTCACCGGTGGTGGTGCCGGGCGAGGTATGGTCTACCTGGCCGGGAAACAGTCCCACACAATGACGAACGAGCAGATGATCGACCACATCGTAGACCAAGTCGAGCAAAAGGCCGCGGAGCTCGACGCCATGCCGGCGGCGGCGGAATAGTCCATGCGCGTGATGGCCATTGTCATACTGATCGGCGTCCTCGCGATCACGGGTGTCGGCATCTTCTACATCCGCACCGTTCCGCATGACCCGCTGGTCTGGCATGTCGACCCGCGCGCTGTGCCGCCTTCGACCACGCCGAACTCGTTCCGTGTGGCGTTGCCCGAGATAACCGAACAGCCAATCGACATGCAGGCGCCGATCTACGAGGTCTCGGCCGAGCAGCTGGCGCAGGCCTTCGATGCATTCGTGATGTCTCAGCCGCGGGTTGAGCGTGTGGCGGGCTCGTTGGAGACGGGCCACCTGACCTACGTTCAGCGGACCGAGGCGTTGCAATTCCCAGACTATGTCACCGTGCAGTTCTTCGACATCACGGCCCAGGACGGCACTGCTGGGACGGCTGGAACGTCGACCTTGGCCCTCTACTCCCGATCCCGCTTCGGATACGGCGACATGGGCGTCAATGAGGCGCGTGTCCGCGACTGGCTGGCCTCAATCGAGAGCTTTGCTCAATAGGGCTCAGACGCCCAGGCAGGCATCCGACACCTCGCGCCAGATCGGGTTGTTGAGTGCCATCTCGCAGCGGGCCAGAAAGCGCCGGCTGCCAATCTCGAGGCACACCATATCGCCCAGCTCACGGCGCGAGCCCCAGCTGTCTGTGCAATAGCACTCGATTTCCTTCAGGGGCGGGGCCGCTTGAGTGACCTCAACCTTCA
>JBCCWM010000037.1:0-17670 GCA_039193505.1 Pseudomonadota bacterium
CGCAGGCGGCGCCCACCCGCCCACCCCGCCGCCTGCGGGGGCGCGTATCGGTGGACCGATGGGCTCACCAGTGGAGGCCTCTCTGGGCGTCGACGGCGCGGAGGAGACGCTCGGGCGTCGCGGGCGCGTCAAGGTTCGGATAGCGGGTGCCGTCGCCTGCCGCCGAGACGGCGTGGCTGAGCGCCATCAGGGCGGAAATGCCGAGCATCAGGGGGGGCTCGCCGACAGCCTTTGAGCGATAGACGGTCTCCTCCCGGTTCTCGCCGGTCCAGAGTGCCACATTGAAGATCCGAGGGCGGTCTGCAGCGGCGGGGATTTTGTACGTTGAGGGGGCATGGGTTCGCAGTCGGCCCGTGCCGTCCCAGACGAGCTCCTCCATGGTGAGCCAGCCGGCGCCCTGGACATAGCCGCCCTCTATCTGGCCGATGTCGATGGCGGGGTTCAGCGACCGGCCGCAATCATGGAGGATGTCGGCGCGGAGGAGGCGGTTCTCGCCCGTCAGTGTGTCGAGCGCGACTTCGGTGACGGCGGCGCCGTAGGCGAAGTAGTAGAACGGTCGGCCCTGGCCACGGAGGCGGTCCCAGGTGATCTTTGGAGTCGCGTAGAAGCCCGTCGAGGAGAGGGATATGCGCGCGGTGTAGGCCGCTTTGACGAGGTCTGAGAAGGCCACCCGCTCTGCGCCGATGTCGACGGCGCCGTCGCGAAAGTGGACAGCCGTGCGGGGGCACTGCCAGCGCTCTGCGGCGAAGTCGATCAGGCGGTCTCGGATCGTCTCGCAGGCGGCTTTACAGGCCATGCCGTTCAAGTCTGTGCCGCTCGAGGCGGCGGTGGCCGATGTGTTGGGCACTTTGCCGGTGTCGGTCGCCGTGATCTTCACAGCCGAGAGGGGTTGCGCGAAGACATCCGCTGCAACCAGCGCCACTTTGGTGTTGAGGCCCTGGCCCATCTCTGTGCCGCCATGGTTGAGGTGGATCGAGCCGTCCGAATAGATGTGAACGAGAGCGCCCGCCTGATTGAGATGAGTGAGCGTGAAGGAGATCCCGAACTTGACCGGTGTCAGGGCAATGCCCCTTTTTAGAACGGGTGAGGTGCTGTTGGCCGCCTCTATTTCGGCCCTTCGGGCCTTATATTCGGCGGTGTCCGCGAGCCTCTCGATCAAGTCCGGCGCAATGTTGTCCTCAACCGTCATGCCGTAATGGGTGGTGTTGCGGGGGGCCGGGCCGTAGAGGTTGCGGCGGCGGACGGTGAGGGGATCGAAATTGAGGCTGTGTGCGATGTGGTCCATCACCCGTTCGATGCCGACGACCCCTTGAGGGCCGCCGAAGCCGCGGAAAGCGGTGGCGGACTGCGTGTTCGTGCGGAGGCGGTGCGATGTGACCTCGACATTGGGAAGGAAGTAGGCGTTGTCGGTGTGGAGCATCGCGCGGTCTGCGACCGGCAGAGACAGGTCATGGCTCCACCCGCAGCGGATCATATGCGTTACGCGGAGCCCGAGGATCCGGCCTTCGGGATCGACACCGGCCTCATAGGCGATGCGGCAATCGTGGCGTTTGCCGGTGATGATAAAGTCGTCGTCGCGGTCGTAGCGCATCCGGGCGGGGCGGCCGGTCAGGTGGGCAGTCACGGCCGAGGCAACGGCGAGGGCGTTGCCCTGGCTCTCCTTGCCGCCGAAGCCGCCTCCCATGCGGCGGGTCAGAACGCGGACGGCGGCGTACGGCAAACCGAGGGCTGCGGCGACTTTGTGCTGGATTTCCGAGGGGTGCTGGGTCGACGCGTGGACGGTCACGCCATCCTCTTCGGGGAGGGCGGCGGCGGCCTGGCCCTCGAGGTAGAAATGCTCCTGCCCACCGATCTCGATCTGGCCGGAGACCTTCAGCGGAGCGGTGGCGAGGGCTGCGTCAGCGTCGCCCCGTGTGTAGGTGAGCGGCGGTTCCAGGTGGCTTCCGGCCGCCAGTGCCTCGTCGATCGAGAGGAGGGCCGGTGTGGGGGCAATCTCCACACTGGCCTTGCGCGCCGCTTTCCGCGCGGCGAGGTGGCTCGTTGCCGCGACGAGGAAGAGGGGCTGGCCGACAAAATGGACCTCGCCCTCAGCCAGCATCGGTTCGGGTGCGGGCGCAGGTGAGACGTCGTTGGCGAACGGCAGGTCCGCGGCCGTCAGGACGAGGACGACACCCGGGCTCTCGCGCACCGGCGCAAGGTCCATGTGTTCAATCCGGCCGGCGGCCACCTCACTGAGACCGAAGGCGAGGTGGAGCGTTCGGTCCGGCAGCGGCAGGTCGTCCGTGTAGCGCGCGGCCCCGGTCACATGGAGGCGAGCGCTGTCATGGGGGGAGGGCCTGGCCATGGTCATCTGGGAACTCGCCCGTCCGAGCCCCAGCCAAGGAGGTTTGCTCTGCGGCGGCGTCGGTTTGCCGGGTGGCTTTGGCCGTCGCGTCCGCGCCGACGCAACGTCGTGAAGCGGCTCTCTCTCTCCCGGGTCCGTGCGAGGTATCCGGCCCCTCCCGCGGCGGCGCTGCCGCCGGAGGCCACGGCCGGAGGCCATGAGGTGGACGCCGCTCCGCTGTCGCCATCGATTGTGGGAGAGATGACAAGGGTCCTCCTCCTGTCGTTGGCCAGGGCACATCTGTCAAAAGAGGTGGATGAGATCGTCAAATGGAGGGTCGACGGTACTCTCGCACGCCTCGGCGGTCCGGCGTGGCGATGTGGGTTGGCTTTGGTGTGCGTCATGCGCAGGCCTCTTTCGCGATGGTCGCGATAGACTCTGCGCCCGAAGCCTGCAGCCGGGCCGGCCGGATCTTGGTGCTGAGGGGCTGATCTGTCACGCGGCCCCCTTGGCGAGGCGGGTGGGGACGCCCTCGTCCTCGAGGAGCGTGCGCAGCAGCATGTTTTCCGCAGCGCGGAGGCGGTAGCCGGAGGAGGCGCGCATGTCAGAGAGCGGTTTGAAATCTTCGGCGAAGGCCGGGCGTGCCGCGTCGATCGTTGCGCGGGTCCAGGGCTGTCCGAGGAGAGCGGCCTCGACGGCGTGGGCCCGTTTGGGGATGCCTGCCATGCCGCCGAAGGCAATGCGCGCGTCTGTGACAGTGCCTCGGGCCGTTCGGATGTTGAAGCAGCCACAGACAGCGGAGATGTCCTGATCGAACCGCTTGGACAGCTTGTGGCAGCGAAGGCGATCGGGTTGGGCGGGGACGAAGAGGGCCTCGACGAACTCGCCCGGGCGACGGTCCTGGCGGCCATAGTCGAGGAAGAAAGTCTCGAGCGGCAGAGTGCGGCGTTCCGCGCCACGACGGAGCGTGAGCTCTGCGCCGAGCGCGATGAGCGCCGGCGGGCTGTCGCCAATAGGCGACCCGTTGGCGATGTTGCCGCCCACGGTTGCAGCGGCGCGGACTTGGACGGATCCGTAGCGGCGGATCAGTTCGGCGAAGTCCGGATGGTGATCTGTGGCCCAACCGCGGAGCGCGGCGAGCGTGACGCCCGCACCGATCCGCGTTCCGTCCGCGGTCGTTTCGATCCGAGCAAGCGCCTCGATCCCGCCAAGGAAGGCAACCTCCGACAATTCGCGCAGATCCTTCGTCACCCAAAGGCCGACATCCGTTGCGCCCGCGACGAGCGTGGCGTCCGGATGGGCCGCGTACCAGTCGGCAAACCGGTCGAGATCGATCGGGCGGTAGGCTCCGTCCCAAGACAACTCCCCGCGGGGGAGTGCTGCGATTGCGGCCGCGTCCTCAAGCGCCTCGTGGGGCATCTCGGCGGCTGCCTCGGCTGCACGAAGGATCGGCGCGTAGCCCGTGCAGCGGCAGAGATTTCCCGCCAGCACGTCGTCGAAATCCTGCCTGCCCTCCGTATGCGCAGTGCAGAGCGACATCACGACGCCTGGCGTGCAGAACCCGCATTGCGCACCGTGGTGGTCCACCATGGCAGTTTGGACCGGATGCGCGCCGCCGAGCCCTTCAACGGTTCGGACCGCGCGACCGTGTAGCTGCGGCAGAAAGAGAATGCACGCGTTCATCGCCCGATGTCGCATGTCGGATCCGTCGAGATCGGTCACGGTCACGGTGCACGCCCCGCAATCGCCCTCATTGCACCCCTCTTTGGTGCCGGTGAGACCCGTCTCTCGCAGCCAATCCAGCAGGGTTGCCGTGGGATCGGGCTCGTTGAGCGCGACGGTCTCGCCGTTCAAGAGAAAGCGGAGTTCAGTCATTGGATCCTCGAAGTGCAGGCATTGAGTCGACCCGATCTCCCGGGACTTGGCAAGTCGAAGGGCGGCGACCGCGGCGACCGGGCGCGGCCGCTGCCTTCGCTTTGAGCGCGCTCGGGTCGGACATGTGACCTCAGATCCACATTTGCGACAACGTGCGGATGGGCCCGGACATGGTGATGAGAGGGCTGCGGCGTCCCATCGCCCTTGACCGAGTGCCCGGTGGCATCGCTACATATGGAGGATGGCGGAGCCCCGATTCATACATCTGCGTGTTCACTCTCCCTACTCTCTCCTCGAGGGGGCGGTGGATTTCAAAGCGCTCGCTGGCCTCTGCCGGACCCACGGGATGCCGGCGGTGGCCGTCACCGACAGCGACAACCTGTTTGGCGCCCTCGAGTTCTCGGTCAAGGCTGCTGAGGCCGGCGTGCAGCCGATCATGGGCGCACAGGTGCGCGTGGCGCATGACCCGGCCACGCGGCCGGGCGAAACGGGCGCTGAGCCGCGTGCGCTTGTGCTGCTGGCACAGGATCAGATGGGGTATCGAAACCTGATGGCGCTGGTGACCGCGGCGCATCTTGAGTGCGGCAACGCGCTGCCGCATGTCACGCTTGACGCGTTGGAGGCGCACGCGCCCGGGCTCATCTGTCTGACAGGCGGCGCGGAGGGTCCGTTGGGCGATCTCGTGCGCGCCGGTGCTCGGGGCAAGGCCGAGGCCCTCCTCGAGCGGCTGTCGCGCGCGTTCCCGGGCCGGCTCTATGTCGAGATCGGGCGCCACGGCGGCGCGGCGCTCCGCACCCAGGCCGAGGCCGAGACCGAGCCCGGGTTTCTGGACCTCGCCTACGCGATGGATCTTCCAATCGTTGCGACCAACGACGTTCACTTTGCCAATCGTGAGATGTTTGAGGCGCATGACGCGCTCATCTGCATCGCCGAAGGGAGCTATGTCGATCAGGCTGAACCCCGGCGCCAGTTGACGCCGGAGCACTTCTTCAAGAGTGCGGACGAGATGGCCGAGCTCTTCTCGGATCTTCCCGAGGCCGTGGAGAACACCGTGGAGATCGCGCGGCGATGCGCCGTTCGCGCCGAGCTCTGCGACCCCATCCTGCCGCGTTTCGCCGAGGACGAGGTGGAGGAGCTTCGAGCCCAGGCGCGCGCCGGCCTGGCCGAACGGCTCGCCCAAATTGAGCCAGCAGCACCGATCGCGGACTACGAGGCACGGCTCGCCTTCGAGCTCGAGATCATCGAGGGTAAGGGGTTTCCGGGCTACTTCCTGATCGTTGCCGATTTCATCAAATGGGCGCGGGCGAAAGGCATTCCCGTTGGGCCGGGCCGCGGGTCGGGCGCGGGCAGCCTGGTGGCCTACGCGCTGACGATCACGGATCTCGATCCGCTGCGCTACCAGCTCCTCTTCGAGCGGTTTCTGAACCCGGAACGCATGTCGATGCCCGACTTCGACATCGACTTCTGCATGGACCGGCGCGAGGAAGTGATTGCCTACGTTCAGGAAAAATACGGGCGGGATCGCGTCGCCCAGATCATCACCTTCGGCGCCCTCCTCTCGAAAGCCGCCGTGCGCGACGTCGGGCGCGTCCTCCAGATGCCCTACGGCCAGGTCGATCGCCTCGCCAAGATGATCCCGGTCGAGGGCGTCAAACCTGTCTCGATCACCAAGGCCCGCGCCGAGGAGCCGCGCCTCCGCGAGGAGGCGGCGCGGGAGGAGGTGGTCGGCCGTCTCCTCGACTACGCCGAGGCGTTGGAGGGGCTCCTCCGCAACGCCTCGACCCACGCAGCAGGCGTCGTCATCGGGGACCGGCCGCTGGTCGAGCTGGTGCCGCTCTACCGCGATCCCCGCTCCGACATGCCGGCGACCCAGTTCAACATGAAGTGGGTCGAGCAGGCGGGCCTCGTGAAGTTCGACTTCCTGGGGCTGAAGACCCTGACGGTGATCCAAAACGCGGTCGATCTTCTGGCCAAGCGGGGCGTCGAGATCGATATCGGCGCGATCCCCCTCGACGACGCGGGCGCCTATGACGTCTACGGCCGGGCGGACACGGTGGCGGTGTTCCAGGTGGAAAGTTCGGGCATGCGCGACGCGCTCCGCCAGCTGAAGCCCGACTGCATCGAGGACATCATCGCGCTGGTGGCCCTCTACCGCCCCGGCCCGATGGAGAACATACCTAAGTTCTGCAACGTCAAGCACAGCCGCGAGCCCCGGGGCCGGATCCATCCCCTGATCGACGACATCCTCGACGAGACCCAAGGGATCATCGTCTACCAGGAGCAGGTGATGGAGATCGCCCGCAAGATGGCGGGCTACTCCCTTGGCGGTGCTGACAAACTCCGCCGCGCAATGGGCAAGAAGATCCAGGCCGCGATGGACGCTGAGCGGCCGAAGTTCCTCAAAGGTGCGGCCGAGAACGGGGTCGACGAGGCCAAGGCGCTCGAGGTCTGGAACCTCCTCGACAAGTTCGCGAACTACGGCTTCAACAAGTCCCACGCCGCGGCCTATGCGGTGGTCAGCTACCAGACCGCCTGGCTCAAGGCCAATCATCCGGTCGAATTCATGGCCGCGGTGATGAACTGCGACCTCCACCTCACCGACAAGCTGAACGTCTACAAACAGGAGGTCGACCGGCTGAAGATCGAGATGGTGGCGCCCTGCGTGAACCGCTCGGAGGCCGTCTTCGCGGTTGAGGATGGCAAGATCCTCTATGCCCTCGGCGCGCTCAAGAACGTGGGCGTTGAGGCGATGCGGCTTATCGTGGAGGCGAGGGACGGTCGGCCGTTCAGAGATCTCTTTGATTTTGCGGAGCGGGTCGATCTGCGGCGCGTCGGCAAACGTCCGCTTGAGATGTTGGCGCGGGCCGGGGCGTTTGACCGGCTCGATGGGAACCGGCGGAAGGTTTTTGAAAGCCTCGATCCGCTGATTGCGCACTCCGCCTCGGCGCATGACGAAGCGGCATCGGCGCAGATGTCGATGTTCGGCGGCGATCGTGAGGCCTTGCCGGCACCAAAGCTGCCGATGCCCGAGGACTGGTGGCCGATGGAGCGGCTCCAGGCGGAACATCAGGCGGTGGGCTTCTACCTGTCCGGGCATCCGCTCGACGACTATCTCGCAGCGCTCCGGCGAAGCCGGATCGTGACGCTCGACGAGGTCGCGGCCAAGGCGGCGACAGCGCCGGTCGCAATGATGATGGCCGGCACGGTCGCCGGGCGGCAGGAGCGGAAATCGGCCCGGGGCAATCGGTTTGCGTTCGTGCAACTTTCCGATCCGACGGGGCTTTATGAGGTCACCGTGTTCTCCGACACGCTCGAGGCGTCGAGAGCGCTGCTCGAGCCCGGGGAGAGTGTCGTGCTCTCCGTCGAGGCGACGATGGAGACCGATCAGCTCAAGCTCCTCGCCCGCTCGGTCCAGGGCGTAGACACTGTTGTTGCGGGTGCTGCGCCCGCGGGCTTGCGGGTGTTTGTGAACGAGGAGGCCGCGCTCGGCTCGATTGCGATCCGCCTCAAAGGGGCGCCGCCGGGGCGGCCCGGTCCGGTCAACATTGTGCTGAGCGCGCCGGATCTGCCTGCGGATGTCGAGGTGGCGCTGACGGACAAGTATCCCGTGACGCCGGCGGTGCGGAGTGCGATCAAGCACATCCCCGGTGTTCTCCATGTCGAGGAGTTTTGAGTTTCGGCGTGACACGCGGAGCGTCGCGTCCTAGGTCACGCTCCGGTGTTGAGCGGAGGCGGCGACATGATCGACCAGCGTGCGTTTCGGGACGCGCTCGGGCGCTATGCGACGGGCGTGACGGTGGTGACGACGATGGCGGAGGCCGGACCGCTCGGGATGACGGTTAACAGCTTCGCATCAGTCTCGCTGGACCCGCCTTTGGTCCTCTGGTCGCCCGCTCGGAAATCGGATCGGTTTCCCGCGTTCGAGGCGGCCTCCCATTTTGCCATTCACGTCCTTGCAGAGGATCAGCGCCCATTGGCGGAGCGCTTCGCGCGGGAGGGGTTCAACTTCGAAGGGCTGTCCTGGCAGCCGGGCGTTGGCGACAGTCCGCTCTTTGAGGGGAGCGCCGCTCGGCTCCAGTGTCGGCACGCGGCGCAATATGACGGTGGGGACCACCTGATCGTGGTGGGCGAGATCGAGAGCCTCGAGCACACCGAGAAGTTACCCCTCCTCTACCATTGCGGAGGCTTCGCGCGCCTCGCGACCTGATTTGCGTCAGCCCCGGTAAAAGATGTTTCCGCCGAAACTGCCCGTTCGAATGAGCGACGCGAACCAGCCCGGTGCCATCCGAACCGCGTGAAAGAAGAGGGCGCCGCTAGTGATGTCCTCCTCAGGGTTTTCGAGCGCTTCCCGCGCGATGAGAGTCGCGCTCTCGTATTTGATCGCGTCCGGAAAAGTCTCGGCGATCCCATCGCAGCGGTAGGAAAACTGGCATCCATCCGAGATGACGCCGCAGATGGTGTCGGGGAAGCGTGGGTCCCGGGCTCGGTTCTTGATGACGTCTGCCACTGCGTGCTGCCCCTCGGTGTGGCGCGCATGGGCCTCGAAGTAGATGGCCTCGCGCATGCACTCAAACTCAGACGGGTCGACGGCAGCGCGGCTCGACGTGTCCTCGGGGACGGAGCTGCAGGCCGCCAAGACGAGAAGTGTCAGAAGGAGGGGTCTCAGCATCTTGGTGTGCCTCTGTTGCCTGCCCGAGGAGATAACGGATCGCCGGTGGGCTTGACAAGTCGGCGCTGCCTTGCCGAAGCCCGCGCCCCTCGGCTAGGAGACGTGCACGAGCACGAGGAAACCGGTCGCAATGGCAAAGCGGGAGACGGGGGCACGGCGGCCGAAGGCAATCCAGCCGCGTGGGTTCCGGGACTATTTCGGACCTGAGGTCGTGAGGCGCGCCGAGATGCTCGACGCCATCACCGAGGTCTACCGCACGCATGGCTTCGACCCGTTGGAGACGAGTGCGGTTGAGACCGTCGATGCCCTCGGAAAGTTTCTCCCCGATGTGGACCGGCCGAACGAGGGCGTGTTTGCCTGGCAGGATGAGGACGAGACGTGGCTGGCGCTCCGATACGATCTGACGGCGCCGCTGGCGCGGGTCTATGCGCAGTACCGAAACGATCTCCCAACACCTTATCGGCGGTATGCCGTGGGTCCCGTCTGGCGGAATGAGAAACCCGGGCCAGGGCGCTTTCGCCAGTTTTATCAATGTGATGCCGACACTGTTGGCACCGGCGCCGCAGCGGCCGATGCCGAGATCTGTGCGATGCTTGGAACAGCTCTCGTGGCCGCCGGGATCGAGCGAGATGAGTTTGTCATCCGCCTCAACAGCAGGAAGGTGCTGAACGGCGTTATGGAGGCGGCGGGGCTCTTGGATCCCGCCGCACCGGAGGAGCATGCGGGCGCCCGCGGCGTTGTGCTGCGCGCCATCGACAAGCTCGATCGCCTCGGTGAGCGGGGGGTGCGCGCCCTGCTCGGGGGGGGACGCAAGGATGACAGCGGTGACTTCACGGAGGGCGCGGGGCTTGGGGAGGCTTCGCAGGATCTCGTGATGGGCTTTGTCGGGGCGGGGCGCGACACGGGCGCAGAGACCCTCCGCGCTCTGTCGGAGCTCGTCGGCGCCTCGGAGACGGGCCGCGAAGGTGTCGCGGAGTTGGAACAGATCGCCGCAATTGTCGGCGATGAGGGGACGCTTCGGATCGATCCTTCGGTTGTGCGCGGCCTCGGCTACTACACGGGAGCGGTGTTTGAGGCTGAACTCACCTTCGAGATCCAGGATGAGAAGGGCCGCCCGCGGCAGTTTGGATCGGTTGCGGGGGGCGGGCGCTACGACGATCTGGTGAAGCGGTTCACGGGTCAGGCGGTGCCGGCAACTGGGATTTCGGTCGGTGTCGACAGGCTTTTGGCCGCGCTCGACGCAAAGGGTCGTGTTGGGGCTCGCGAGGACGGGCCAGTGGTCGTGACTGTGATGGATCGGGCGCGGATGGCCGACTATATGGCGATTGCGGCCGAGCTTCGGACACATGGGATCCGAGCGGAGGTGTTTCTCGGCAACCCACGGAACTTTGGCAATCAGCTCAAATACGCGGATCAGCGGCGGAGCCCGATTGCGGTGATCGAAGGCTCGGACGAGCACGCCCGCGGCGTTGTGCAGCTCAAGGATCTCGCACTCGGCGCGCGGCTTGCGGCCGAGATCGACACCAACGAGGCGTGGAAGGCTCAACCGGCGCAAACGGAAGTTCCCAGGAGCGACCTGGTTGCCGAGGTGCGGGGGATGATGGCCCGTGCGGCGGTTCCGTGACGGCGCCGCTTCGCCCCTTTCCACTCGCCGATCGGGAAGCGCGCGTGGCACGGATCATGGCAGCGTTTCGAGGTGCCGGGGCGGAGACCATCGCGCTCGAAGCGCTGCAACCCGCTGAGATGCTGCTCGATCTCTACGGTGAGGACATCCGCGCGCGAGCCTATGTCGTGCGCGAAGGGTTTCGGGAGCGGATGCTGCGACCGGACTTCACGGTCCCCGTGGTCCGCCACCATATCGCGGCCGGGCGGGCCTCGGCCCGGTACGCCTACCAGGGGCCGGTTTGGCGCCGCCCATCTGAGGGGTCTGATCGTCCGGCCGAGAGCTGGCAGGCAGGCATCGAAATCCTCGGATCCGAGGATCGCGCCGCGGCGGATGCCGAAGTGTTTTCACTCGTCCACACTCTGCTGCGAGACGCGCCGATCACGGTTGCCACGGGCGACCTTGCACTCCTCCGCGCGGCGATCGGGGCGCTCTCGGGACCGGAGACGCGCCGCCAGGCGCTGCTCCGTCATATCTGGAGGCCGGAGCGCTTCCAGCGCCTCCTGGGCCAATTCGCATCCCCCGCAACCGCCAAACGCGCACTTCTCGATCGCGTCGACGCGGAGGGTGGCGCGGCCGTACTGGGCGCCTCGGGCAAGCACGTGGGCCTTCGGAGTGCGGAGGAGATCCTCTCGCGGGTCGGCACGCTGACCCAGGATGCGACCCTGCCGCCCGTCCCTGAGACCGAGATCGCCGTCATCCGTCGTGTCCTGGCGCTGTCCGGCTCACTTCCGGAGGTTGCGCGTGATGTCGAACGCTTGGCCAATGATGTCCCGGCACTCTCACCGGCTGCGCAGGGCTTCTCCGCGCGGCTTTCGGCGCTCGACGCGTTTGGGATTGATCTGGAGACGCTTTCATTCGAGGGATCATTCGGGAGAACGACGCTGGAGTATTACGACGGGTTTGTGTTTGGCGTTCTTGGTCGGGATCGGGATGATCTGCCACTCATCGCCAGCGGTGGGCGCTATGACGCGCTGACAGAAGCGCTTGGAACCGATCTCCCGGCCATCGGTGCTGTCGTTCGGCCTGAGGCCTGGCTGGCGCTCGAGGCCGGGCGGTGAGGGTTTCGCTTGCGCCTGTCCCGGTGGTGGTTAGATGATCACCCTCGGTATCCCATCGAAAGGGCGCCTCCAGGAGGAGACCGTCGCGTGGTTTGCCTCGCGGGGGGTCACCCTGGCACGGACGGGGCACGGGCGCGAGTATGCCGGAGCGGTTCGCGGCATTAACGGCCTGGAGCTCGTTTTGCTCTCTGCGGGCGAGATCCCCAGAGAATTGGCGCTCGGGCGACTGCATCTCGGTGTGACCGGCCAGGATCTGGTCGCCGAGCACCTCACGGCGGCCGATGGGGTCGAGCGTGTTCGACCGATGGGGTTCGGCCATGCCGACTTGGTCGTCGCGGTCCCGAAGACTTGGATTGACTGCGACACGATGGACGATCTCGATGCGGTTGCAGCGGCCTTTCGCCTCGCTCACGGCCATCGTTTGCGGGTGGCAACGAAGTACCATGAGCTGACCCGCCGCTTCTTTGCCCGTCACGGCGTGGCCGACTATCGCCTCGTTGACAGTCAGGGCGCAACAGAGGGCACGGTGACGAACCGAACAGCGGAGGCCATCGCGGACATCACCACGACCGGCGAAACACTCGACGCGAACCATTTGAAGGTGCTTTCAGATGGTCTGATCCTCGCGAGTGAGGCAACGCTCTTCCGCGCCCGTCGCGCAGTGTGGTCCCCCGATGACGAGGCGGCCTTCGACACGCTCGTTCACCAGCTAGAGGCTGCGTGAGCGGTGGAGGTTGTGGCGGACCTCCAAGACCTCCGCCACGCGCTGCGGCCCTGGCACTCCGCTAAGGCGCGCGTCGCGACATGTGTTCTGTCGGGCAGCGTGCATCTCGGTCATGAGGGCCTCGTCGCGACGGCGCGCGCGGTGGGCGATCGTGTCGTTGCTGTGCTGCTTCCATGGTTTGGCAGCATCGGTGCCGCGGATGCGACCTTGGGCGTCAGCCTGGAGAACGACTTGAAACGGCTCCGGGCGCAGGGCGTTGATCTGGTGTTTATGCCGGATGCAGAGCTCATGTACCCGGCCGGTCCGGCAGTACGGCTGGATTTGGGACATTTGGGCTCAGTTCTGTGCGGTGAGCACATTCCGGGTGTGATCGAACGCTCGGTGATGGTCATCCTCAAGTCGGTTGCGCTGACAAAGGCACAGATCGCTTGCGTCGGCGAAAAGAACTGGCAGACCTACAGGGCTCTGGTCCGAGCGTTGCAGGTGCTGTGCCTGGATGTGGCTGTGCATGTGTGCCCGACTGTCCGAGATTCGGACGATCTGCCCTGGGCAAGGCGCAACTTCTTGCTCAGCGACGCTGAGCGTCGCGCCGCTGCGGGTTTGCCCTCGGCCGTTCGGGAGGCCGCGACACGGATCGCGGCCGGCGCGCCGACAAGCCTTGTTTCTGCGGAGGTGCAGGACATCCTACTCGACTTCGGCTACCGGCGTGTCGACTACGTCGAATGCTGTAAGTCTGATACGCTGACGCCGGTGTCGGCACCCGGCGTTGGCGCGCGGGTCTTTGCCGCCGCCCGGATTGGCGGCCAACGAATCATCGACAACGTCCCGGTCCCCGCGCTCGATTTTGAGGAGGTCGATCCTTTTCTGGCCGTGTGAGCAGCCCGCCTCAGGTGGTGAGGTGGGTCTCGAAGAACGCCAGCGTCCGCCGCCACGAGAGCTCCGCAGCATCCTCATCGTAGCGAGGCGTCGTGTCGTTGTGAAATCCGTGGTTCACGTCCGGATAAAAATGCACCGAGAACTCCTTTTGGTGCGTCGCAAGGGCGTCACTGTAGGCCGGCCAACCGGCGTTGATGCGCTCATCGAGCCCGGCATAGTGAATGAGAAGGGGTGCTTCGATCCGGGGCACTTCTTCCGCGGCGGCCTGGCGGCCGTAATAGGGGACGGAGGCGGCCAAGTCCGGATAGGCGACCGCGAGTGCGTTGCACACACCGCCACCGTAGCAGAACCCAACGGCGCCGACGCGGCCTGTGGTGTCCTCGTGATCGCGAAGCCACTCAAAGGCTGCGAAGAAGTCTTCCATCAGCTTCGCCCGATCGAGGCTGCGCTGCATGGTGCGCCCTTCGTCATCCGTCCCGGGATAGCCGCCGAGCGGCGAGAGGCCATCCGGACCCAGGGCAAGGTAACCGGCCTTTGCCGCCCGGCGCACCACATCCTCGATATAGGGGTTGAGGCCACGGTTCTCGTGGATCACGAGGACGGCCGGGAGCGGGGTGGTGACACCTGCAGGTTTGGCGAGTAGACTCGAGATTTCGCCGTGGCCCTCGGGCGAAGGATAAGTGACACGCGCTGTCTCGATGGCGGGATCGTCCGGCGCGACCTGTTGCGCGAGGGCGTAATTCGGCTGGAGTTGCGAGAACACGGCGGCGGCACCGGCCCCGCCGACCGTGTACTTGGCTGCCGCATCCAGGAAATCGCGCTTTGTGATCTTGCCGTGCACGTAGCCGTCGAAGAGCTCGAGTATGCGGGGGTGGAAATCGCTCGCCTTCATTCGGGTCATTGGTGTGCCTCCATGTTGGTGGCACAAGTGTCCTCGGTTCGGGACGGTTTGGCGAGTTAATTCTGTGTGACGCCTACAGGACGCCGAGGCGCGAGAGATCCGCTGCCAGGGCCGTGGGCAAGTCCGCCTCGGGCGTGCCGAGCGGGCCGAGGTCGGGCGGGGCGTCGGTGGGCAACAGATAGCGCCAGCCTTGGAACGGGCGACGGGGCTGGGGCGCGGTGAGGACGACCTCGGGGTCAAGAACGAGCGCGCAGCGGCGCGTCCCGTCCTCGGCCTTCCGCTCCTCGAGGGCCAGGACATGTTGGCGGGCAAGGACAAGGCCGCGAAACACCCAGTAGATCGAGCCGCCATCCAGGAGAGCGTCGGCGCGCTTGGGCCACATCCGGGTGACATGGGTAGTGATCGCACCTCGCCCGGCGGCGTCGTTGCGGGCGCGCACCGTTTCCTGCCAGCGTGTCAGGTCTTCGACTTTCTCTGCGCCCACACAAAGCTTGATCAAGTGGAGTGATGCCGCCATGTTCGTTCCCCTCTGGAGACCCGAGAATAGGGGTGCGTCGCGGTTCCGAGAAGCAAAAACTTTGAGCTATCCACAGGGTTTTGGGGCGCTTGGGGCCGTGGGCGCAAGCAGTAGATTGATTGCGAGGGGCGTTTGGGGGCACTTGGGGTTGTGCGTTGACGCTGAGACGGACCAGTCGTACTCTAAATGTTCTCTGGGGCTCTGCGGGGAGAGACAGCCATGAGCGCATTCGCCGTCCCGATCGCTGAGACGATCTGGGACATGAAGTACCGCCTGAAGACCGCGGACGGGACGCCGGTCGACGCCTCAATTGAGGAGAGCTGGTCGCGGGTGGCGCGCGCGCTCGCCTCGGTGGAGGCGGAGCCATCGGTCTGGGAGCCGCGGTTCCTGGAGGCGCTGCGCGATTTCAAGTTCTTGCCGGCGGGACGAATTCTGGCGGGTGCCGGCACGGGGCGGTCCGTCACACTCTTCAACTGCTTCGTGATGGGGACGATCGAAGACAGCATGGGAGGCATCTTCGAGGCCCTGAAAGAGGCTGCGCTGACCATGCAGCAGGGGGGCGGGATCGGTTACGATTTTTCCACGATTCGACCCAAGGGCGCAGCGGTTGCGGGGGTCGGGGCGGATGCCTCCGGGCCGCTCTCGTTCATGGATGTCTGGGATGCGATGTGCCGGACGATCATGTCCGCGGGCTCGCGCCGGGGGGCCATGATGGCCTGTCTCCGCTGCGATCACCCGGATGTTCTCTCCTTCATCGACGCAAAGTCAGACCCCGCCCGGCTTCGGATGTTCAACCTTTCGGTGTTGGTGACGGATGCGTTCATGGCTTCCGTCACGGCGGACCGGGACTGGGAGCTCGTCTTCGGTGGTGTGGTCCATGAGCGGATCCGGGCGCGCGACCTCTGGGACCGGATCATGCGGGCGACCTATGAGTATGCGGAGCCCGGGGTCATCTTCATCGATCGGATCAACGACGAGAACACGCTCGGCTATTGTGAGACGATTGCGGCGACGAACCCGTGCGGCGAGCAGCCGTTGCCACCTTACGGCGCGTGCCTCCTCGGCTCGATCAATCTGGCTCAGTTTGTGGAGCGGCCCTACTCGGCGGAGGCGGCGCTCGATGAGGCCGCTCTTGAGGACGTGGTCGGGGTCGCGGTGCGGATGATGGACAACGTTGTCGATGCCTCCCGCTTCCCGCTTCCGGCACAGGCGCATGAAGCAGCGTCCAAGCGCCGGATTGGGCTCGGCGTCACGGGCCTCGCCGACGCGCTCGCCCTCTCGGGCGTGCGCTACGGCTCGGCGGAGGCCGCGCGTCTGACGTCGCACTGGTTGGAGCGGATCGCGCGCGCGGCGTATCTGACCTCGGCGCGCTTGGCCGGTGAGAAGGGGGCCTTTCCACTCTTCGATCGGGAGGCCGTTCTCGGGACACCGATGTTGGAGCGTCTTGGCGAGGATGTGCGGACAGCAATTGCCGAGGACGGCCTTCGGAACGCGCTTCTGACCTCGATTGCGCCGACGGGGACGATCAGTCTTTTGGCGGGGAATGTCTCCTCGGGGATCGAGCCGATCTTTGCGACAAGTTACACCCGAAAAGTGCTTATGCCGGACGGCTCACGCCGGGAGGAGGAGGTCGTCGACCACGCCGTGCAGGTCTGGCGCGAGCTCCATGGGGACGCGGCCTTGCCCGAGCATTTCGTCGATGCCCAAACGCTTTCGCCCGAGGAGCATGTCGCGATGCAGGCGGCGGCGCAGCCCTGGATCGACAGCTCGATCTCGAAGACCATCAACTGTCCGGCCGACATCTCCTTTGAGGCGTTCAAGACCGTCTATGCCGAGGCCTATGAGGCCGGGTGCAAGGGGTGCACGACCTATCGCCCGAACGCGGTGACGGGGTCGGTTCTGAGTGTGGATCCGGCCCCTGCGGAGAACGAGGCTGGCGGAGATGTCATCTGGCTCGCCGAGAAGCTCGACCGGCCCGAGACGCTCGACGGGGCGACCTACAAGATCAAATGGCCGGAAAGCAGCCATGCGATCTACATCACGATCAACGACATCATGCTTGGAGATCAGCGCCGGCCCTTTGAGGTGTTCATCAACTCAAAGAACATGGAGCATTTCGCGTGGACCGTCGCGCTGACACGGATGATATCGGCCGTGTTCCGGCGCGGGGGGGATGTGAGCTTCGTCGTGGAAGAGTTGAAGGCGGTGTTCGATCCCCGTGGGGGGGCCTGGATGTCCGGCAAATATGTCCCCTCGATGCTTGCCGCGATCGGTGGCGTGATAGAGCGTCACATGATCTCCATCGGGTTTCTCTCGGGCGAGGGGCAGGCGGCCAAGGTGGATCCGACGGCGCGGGTGGTGGCGGGGTCGGGGGGCCTCGCCTGTCCGAGCTGCGGCAGCGAGGAGGGCATGCGGATGCTCGAAGGGTGCGCGACCTGTGGCGTCTGTGGGTTTTCTAAGTGCAGCTGAAACAAAGGTCTTGCGTATGAACCTCGCCTGAGTGCAGCCGGTTCGCGTGCTCCTGCGTGCTGGCGGTTATCCGGCTTTCTGAAACCGTCAGGTCCATCCTCGCTGCAGGCCTCCATTGGGGCTGCACGCGTGTCCCTCAATGCCCTCGAGACATCGGCCTCTGCCGTTCTGGTCCGCGCTTCAGGTTCAGGGTCGGGCTGGCCGCGACCCTTTCTCCATGTTCTGGTGTTTAGCTCTTGTGCTTGCATGTAAAAACTGCAGCTGGATTGCGCCTGTTCTTCGCATTATCGGGTTGCGGTGGCCGCTTGGGCCGGTTTGAACACTTCGCCAGTCGGCCGGATGGCCCACCTGATCAAGAGCTGGCCCGAGACACCCAAACGCTTGGTTTGTGTGGGTTTCCCGCTCCCGATCCAGCAGCCTGCCGGGCCCGCTGAGCGAAAACGGCAACGCGACCCAGGCCAAACACGGCCCGGCGGTCAAAGCGAACGTCCCATGGGCCGCTGCGAAGGGCAAGAGGACGTCGAGCGCGCCGGAGCGTGTCTCGCAAACCGGATCGAGCACTGGAAAGATCGGCCTCCGGACGGCGCGGCGA
>JBCCWM010000038.1:0-17609 GCA_039193505.1 Pseudomonadota bacterium
ACCGCCTCATCCGCAAGAACGACTGTCCGAAGAAGAAACTTGAGGTCTCGGTCCCGCGCCGCACTCGTCATCCGTGCGATCCTCCGGCGTGGGCCGGTCCGGACAGATCGGTGCCAACCTGCCGTCGCACCCGGCCGAACCGAGCCGCCTCAGTCGTCCCGCGCCTTAGGAGGTCGCGGCCCCGACGGTTGAGCCTGGCGCCAGAACAACCGCTGCGCCCCAAGGCCCGATGTTTGAAGCTTGAGTTGTGGTGCTGAAAGAGGCGACGCTGGTCGATCACGCTCTCCCCCGACAGGTCGTTGGCGTCCAGTGACGAAAGAGAGACCACATCCTTGGTGCTGGGTCCAGCGCCCCACTGGCCGAGGGCGGAGCGCGCGGCTCAGGCCCGCCTCGCGGAGCGGACCCTGTCCTTCAGAACGCGTGCGGTGCTTTTGACGCCAGCAGCCACGTTGCCGGTATCTGGCCCGCTGTCTCATCAGCCGGATCGCCCAGCTGGCGGCCACCATGGACCGCCGCCACCTAGGGCGTATCAGTCCGTCGATCCAGTGCCGCTCAAGGTCGGCAAAACTCTAGAAAGGCCTGGACCTTGGCCGAACGGTGGAGGTCGACATGGGTCACGATCCAGGCCTCCTTGCACCAACTCGGGTCCGATGGATAGGCCTCGACAAGGTTCGGGTCCTCGGATGCGATGCACTTGACGAGGAACCCGAGGCCGACGCCGGCCATGATCGCGGCCTCCGTCACCCGGCCGCTGTTGCCCACCGGCACCACATCCGCGTCAGGGACAAGGGCGTGCAACCACCGCTCCGCCTGCTCTGCCGCGGGAGATCCTTTGGGGAGGACATATCGATGGAGATGCAGTCGCCCCGGCTCCGGTTTGCCGTGGCGCTGGATGTAGGTTCGGCTGCCATAGAGACCGACCCGCACGGTCGGATAGGGCAACACGACATAGTCGGGCTCCTTCGGGCGCGGTCCGACGCGGAGGGCCACATGCGCCTCGCCCGTCTCCAGGCTCAAAAGCTCATGTGACCCTTGAAAGCTCACTTTGATCTTCGGGTAGACAGCCGAGAAATCCGCGATCATCTTGAGAATTCTCGGGGCCATCTCGTCGATCGACGTCACGATAAGCTCGCCGCTTGGCGTGTCTTCCTCGCTGAGAGCGCGCCGCCGCAGGCGCTCGAAATGGGCGCCGGCATCCTCTGCGATGCGCACGACATCCCGTCCGAGCTCAGTCGGCGTGTAGCCGCGCGCGTGGCGCTGAAAGAGCTTGCCGCCGAGTTCGGTCTCCAAGGTGTCGATGCGGCGCTGCACGGTCGCTCGATGGATCCCCAGCGCCTCAGCCGCAGCGCTCACCGTTCCGCGCCGCACAACCTCTGCGGCAGCGCGCACCTCATCCCACATTGGCACCCTCACGTGCTGACAAACGGCGCACCCTCTGCGCACAATTTACTCTGCTCTGCACACCACCAAAAAGATAAACATAACCTAAGGTTAAACAGGTGGGATCAAGACGCATGATGGACGAGTCCGCCTCGACAGCCGCGGCAGGGTCTGCGCGCAAATTAGACATGTGCGGCGCGAGGGAACTCCCGTCAGGCACAGACACATGGGCACCGCAGACGGGCCGTGCACCCTCCCCCCGCGACGGGTCGGCGGAGACCGACCCCGAAGCAGCACAATCTGAAAGAGCTTCGCCGGCGAGACCTGGTCGACCCTCCGAGGCACTCGGAGGTTGCGCCGAAAGGCAGGCATGCCTCGCCCGGACAGTCCTTTCACAAAGGGAGACACGCGCCGGGGTTGTGCCGCAACGCCAGAGTGCCGCGGGCAGTCAGAACGCTGCGGGAACACCGCTGGGCGCGGTTCTTTGCGCGAAACGGGACAGGCGCGCCCGACTTCGTCCCGATGCGACGACGCGCGTCTCGCTCGCGTCCAACGCCTCCTGACCGAGACAGGCGGGCGCCGACAGGCTCGCCCCCGCCGCCCTCAGCCGCCTCACAACACCGCGAGGCTGCACAGTTTCGCTCACCCAACCACGAGGACACCATGTCAAAAACCAGTCTGATCGCGCTGACCTCCGCAGCGCTTCTGACCCCGCCCCTCGGGGCGGTGGCCGACAGTGCCGACCCCTTCGCGCCGCCCTCCCGAGCCTGGGAACAGGGATCGATCTACGAGAACACGATCCCGACGGAGTTTGAGACCCACATCATCGCAGCCACTGAGGCCGACCGGGCGCGCGCGGAACACATCCTCGCTTTTTACGAGTATGTCGCCGGTCAGCCGACTGTCGAGGGCGTGAGCGAGTACCTCTCGGACCGGTACATCCAGCACTCCGCAATGCTGCCGAACGGGAAAGAGCCCTTCACGATGCTCTTTGCGGGCTCGGCGGCCGATAACCCAACCTTTATCGATGTGCACAAAGTGATCGTCGTCGGGGATTGGGCGATGGCCCATGTCAACTTTCGCCAAATGGACGACACGTCGGACGACGACAAGGGCATGGCCGCGGTGGACATGTACTTCTTCGGCGCCGACGGCCTGATTCAGGAGCACTGGGACGTGATCCAGACCGTGCCCAGCCACTCGCCAAATCCGAATGGCATGTTCGTCAAACTCTACGAAGGGGAGTGAGGGACATGGCGCTGAGAAGCCTTTGGGCCAGCACAGGCCTTGCGACATCACTGCTCCTTTGCTCGGTCGCAGCGGCGGAGGCGCCGCCCGTCCCGGCGGCCGATGCTGCGATGCCCTACTACGATCGACACAAGATCGACGTCTCCAATCTCCGCGACTTCTACGAGGGTCTGCAGATCGCAGATGCGATGGTCCACCGCGACATGACCTTCGATGCCGAGGCCAAGTGGCGGCTGACGCTCCGCCAGATGGTCGGCGCGGAGAGCGGCCACCACATTGCGCGGAGCGCCTATCAGCTCGCCAAGATCGGTGTCTCGGTCGAGGAGATCCAGGCCATCTTTGCGCCCGACTATGTGGACCGGCTGGAGGATCCCCGCCTCCAATCCGCGATGCGCTACATCGACCGCATCCGCAGCTATCCTCTGACGGTGTCGGCGGACATGCATGCCGATCTGCGCACCCATTTCATAGATCGCCAGATCTCCGAGCTGTTTCAGCTCGGCGCGATCAACGCTGCCAAGGCGACACATGATGCCGTTCTCCCCATCGTGACGGACAAGGAAACCGTCGATTGGGCGACGGAGAATCTGGCTGCGGTCGGATGGGAGGTCGGTCTGAACGCC
This sequence comes from Pseudomonadota bacterium, assembly GCA_039193505.1. GTDB lineage: Bacteria > Pseudomonadota > Alphaproteobacteria > Rhodobacterales > Rhodobacteraceae > Algicella. The sequence goes on from JBCCWM010000038.1 coordinate 3,252, forward strand.
CCGAGTTCGCCGGAGGAGCAGCGGGCCAATCCCTTCGTCGGCGACGCGCTGACAGAGGCCGTCCGGGAGATCGAGGCTGCGTGGACGCGGGACAACCTCGGCGCTGTCGCCCCGGTCTTCGCCACGGACTGGATCGCTCATGTCACCGGCTACGACATATCGGACATCACTTTCGACGGCGATGGCGACGGCATCGAAGAGCCCTTCGATCCGTTCCCGCTGGACAAGCTGCGCTGGGAAGCCGAGGGCGCAAAGGCGGCCAACCTTCCCCCCGCCGATGCACCGGCCTTCGATGCGGCCGCCTACGACTTCCCCTTCTATGACGCGCCGATCGAGAACACGTCTGCGGTCTCCTACAGCGACCGTCAGATGCTCGACACCCAATGGGATCGCGGCAATGCGTTCGGCACGCTCAGCATGGATGAGTACATCCTGCAGCAGGAGCGGACGATGACCCTGCCCGAGGTCTGGTCGATGTTCCTCGTCTATCAACTCTCGTCGGGCTGCGTGCACTGTCAGGCCCATGGCGCCTTCGGGATCTGGGACTACACCGAGGACGACTACTTCCACGACACGATGCCCGACGAGGTCGAGGAAGAGACCATCGCCTACATCCAGTCCCTGATGGATTTCGAACGGGCCGATCTCGACCGAGCGATGACGGCGCGCCTGCGCGTTGCGCGTGACGCCGCCCGTCTACCGGCGCGGGTGACGGCTGCGCATATCGAGGACCTCAGGCGCCATTTCACAGACCGCGAAATCCAGGAGATCCTCGCCGTGCCCATCGTCACGTCGTGGCTTTCGGTCTCGATGCAGTCGATGGCGACCGTCACCGATCAAATCAGCATGTCCTACGCTCTGCGCGTTCTCGGACCTCTCGGTTGGAAGCCCGGCGTGCACATTGGCCTGCCCAACGAGCAGCGGCCGTTGCATATGAGCCAGATGTTCGATCGCATCATGATGGAGGCGTCATCCGGCAAGATCTCGGACGGTGCGACGCTCTTCACCGGGGTCGAGGTGCCGCTCGGGATCGACACGGACGCCGATGGCGTCGAGGACGCCTTCGACGGCTTCCCGACCGATCCGGAGCGCTGGGCCGACACCGATCTTGACGGGATCGAAGACGCTTTGGATGACGACATCGACGGCGACGGCCTGACGAATGCAGTGGAGGTCAGCGCCGGGACCTTCCCCTACAAGGCCGACAGCGATGCCGACGGCATTCTCGATCCGGATGAGGTGGATGCGGGCACCAACCCGCTCGACCCGCGCGACCTCTGATCGCGGGCGGCCCAGGGCATGGGCGCCTTGGGCCGCTGCACGCGCCACTCTGAGCCTGTCGCCTTCATGCCGAAGCCGCGCCTCCAGGTGTGGCGGTGGTCGATTTAGGTCGTGGCTGGCCCCCGGAAAGGCATTCCCCGGAGGTCCGTGATCGGCTTCAACGAGGTCAGGTGATGACCTCCCGATGCTGCGCTATAAACTGAGCGACGCGGAAGGGGCACTCAGCCCGCTGTTGCCGCCGAAGAGTCCGCGAGGCGTCCCTCGGGTGGACGAATGCCGCGCGATCAGCGGCGTCCTCCGGCGGTTCGGAACCGGCGCATCCTGGCGCGGAGCGGGTCATGCGCACCGCTCCCCAAGCGCTTGAGATTGCTCGCGGCAGGCAGTTGTCTGGAACCGGCGTCTGGTGCCGTGTCAAAGGCTTACGACAGCGACACCGCGGTGGTCGACAGCCAATGCGGGGGCGTCTGCCAATCCGCCATCGGTCCGAAAGACACTGGCGGATGGCGCCGTTTCCGAAGAGGGCAGGATGGAGGCATGGGAGGGTCCCGGGGCGGTCTGACCATTGCCCGGCAGGGCATTGCGCAGCAACGGCCATGGAGAACCCAAGATCCGCGCGCTCGTCGACACCGAGGGGCGGCTGATCCTGACACAAGCCCAGGCCGGTAACGCGCCGGCCGGGCCGACCCTGATAGCACCCGACACCTGGGCGCCCCGCGCCTCGCCGGCGACACCGATGACATCCGTGCCATTGCCGCCGACCTTGGCACCTGACCAAACATCCCGACCCGCTCGATCCGAACGGGCTTGTTCGTTTCTCTGAGCCGGCGAACGGCAAGCGCACTCTCATGGAGCGGGTCTTCAACCGGCTCAAGGACGTCCGAGGATCCGCATGCCGGCACGACAGATGCCCTGAGAGCTTCTCCGCCGCCATCCAACTCGGCGCGACACGGAGCCGCCTGGCGTCACATGGTTCAGCGCCCTAGGCTGCCCGCGCCCCGAGGCGGGCGGAGACATCGGACGCCAGCCGACGCACCCGGGGGCCGATTTCTGCGAGGAAATCGTCAGACAGCCGCACCGTCGGGCCCGAGACCGACAACCCACCGGCGGGCTCCCCATCCGCAGCAAAGATCGGCGCCGCGACACAACGCATGCCGAGATAGCGTTCCTCATCATCAACCGCCCATCCTCGCCGCGCAGAGAGGTCCAGATCGGCCCAGAGATCCGCAGGGCGGGTCAAAGTGTTGGGCGTGAACGCATCGAGCCCGACCCGGGCGAGGCGACGCTCCGCGTCGGCGCGCGGCAGCGCCGAGAGGATTGCCTTGCCGATGCCAGAGCAGTGCATCGCCGCGCGAGCGCCGGGCCGAAAGAACGCGCGGATCGGGTGGTGGCTTTCCACTTGCGCAACAAAGATCACCTCGGCGCCTTCTGGGATGGCGAGGTTTGCGGTCTCTCCGGTTTCGGCGAGGAGGAGACGCATCGCCTCGCCGCTTGCGGCGACAATGTTGCTCCGCCGCAGGAACGCCGCACCGATGCGATGCGCCTCCGCCCCGATCGACCACCCCTGGGTGATCGGGTCGAAATCCACATAGCCGTGGTGTTCTAGCGTCGCGAGCAGCCGGTGTGCCGTGGAGGCCGGCAACCCGGTGCGCAGCGCGAGGTCGGTGAGAGGCGTCTCATCCTGATCCGCGAGGGCAGCCATAATGCGCAGTCCGCGGTCCAAGGCCTGAACCGTCGACGGCGCCCCGCTGTCGCTCCGCTGGCGCCCCCGCACCCGCCGTTCCGCCGCGATGTCCGTCATCGATCCCGCCCTCATTCTCTGCTAGAGTTTAGAAACACTTTCCAGTGGATCTCCGTCTCTGGCCTGATCATCCAAAAAACTGTTGTAGATCAATATAGCGGATCGCAGCCAAAAAATGGAAGCCCATTCCAAAATAATTTGCAATCTGCGACAGCGCATGTATGTGTGGCGTTCAACGACAACGGAGGATTCGCCATGTACGGCCTCAATCCGGTTTTCATTCCGGGACCGACCAACATTCCCGACCGGCTTCGGCGCGCAATGGACGTCGCCACATTGGACCACCGGGCGCCGGATTTTGCGTCCGTGTTTGTGCCGGTGCTGAAGGATCTGAACGCCGTGTTTCGGTCTGACACAGCAACCCCCGTGATCTTTCCGGCGAGCGGGACGGGGGGCTGGGAGGCCGCGATCACAAACACTCTGTCGCCCGGCGACAAAGTGCTGATCGCCCGCTTCGGGATGTTTTCGCACCGCTGGATCGATCTCTGTGAACGCCATGGGCTCGATGTCGAAGTGCTGGAGTGTCGCTGGGGGACCGGCGCGCCCGCAGATCGGTTTGAGGCGCGTCTCTCGTCCGACACGGGGCACGACATCAAAGCGGTGCTCGTGACCCACAACGAGACCGCGACCGGCGTGACCTCCGACGTCGCCGCGGTGCGAAAGGCGATGGACGCAGCGTCCCATCCTGCGCTTCTCATGGTGGACGCGGTCAGCTCCCTGGCCTCGATCGATTTCCGCATGGCGGAATGGGGTGTCGATGTCGTCGTCTCCGGAAGCCAGAAGGGCTTTATGCTCCCGACGGGAATGGCGGTCCTCGGATTCTCCGAAAAGGCGGTCGCCGCGGGGGCGGGGGCGCGCCTTGCCCGGTGTTACTTCGACATCCGCGACATGACCAAGGCCTATGCGAGCGGCAGCTTCCCCTACACGCCTCCCTTGAACCTGATCATGGGCCTCCGAGCCAGCCTGGACATGCTCTTCGAAGAGGGGCTTGATGCGGTGTTTGCGCGCCATCGGCGCATTGCCGATGGCGTTCGGGCGGCGGTCGATGCGTGGGGCCTGAAGCTCTGCGCGGAGCGGCCTGAGCTCTACTCCGACACTGTGAGTGCCATCTACGTTCCGGAGGGCTTCAACTCCAACGCGCTCACCGATCATGCCTATCAGACATACGGGGTCTCCTTCGGCGTCGGCCTTGGTGAGGTTGCGGGCAGAGTGTTCCGGATCGGCCATCTTGGTGCGATGTCGGACACGATGGCCCTCTCGGGGCTTGCCACGATCGAGATGGCGATGAAGGATCTTGGGTATCCGATTGCGCTCGGCTCCGGCGTGGCCGCCGCGCAGGAGCACTACCGCCTCACAGCGCAGGCGGCGGGCGCCCAGGCAGCGTGAGGGGATGATGGACGATCAGGCAACACTCGATCTGCCGACCTGGCAACATGTTGAGGCGGCGCACGCGCGGATAGCGCCTCACATCAACCGCACGGCTGTGCTCCGATCAGCCTACCTGAATGAGCTCACGGGCGCCGATCTCTACTTCAAGTGCGAGAACTTTCAGGAGCCCGGCGCCTTCAAGGTGCGGGGCGCCTGCAACGCGGTCTTCGGCCTCTCGGACGAGCAGGCCAAGCGCGGCGTCGCGACGCATTCGAGCGGGAACCATGGTCTTTCCCTCTCCTACGCCGCTGGGCGCCGTGGGATCCCGTGTACGGTCGTGATGCCCCACACCGCGCCGCAGCCCAAGAAGGATCAGGTGCGCTATTACGGCGGCAAGGTTGTGGAGTGCGAGCCCTCCACCTCCTCGCGCGAGGCGACGTTTGCGAAGGTGGTCGAGGAGACCGGCGCCGAGTTCGTGCATCCCTACAACGACCCCCGCGTGATTGCGGGGCAGGGCACGTGCTCCAAAGAACTGACGGAGGATGTGCCGGGCCTCGACGCTGTGATCGCGCCGATCGGGGGCGGCGGTATGGTGTCCGGCACCTGCCTGTGGCTGTCGCATTCCGCGCCGGACACGGAGATCTACGCAGCGGAACCTGAGCAGGCCGATGACGCCTACCGCAGCTTCAAGGCGGGGCATATCATCGCAGACGACGCGCCCGTGACGATCGCCGACGGTCTCAAAGTGCCGCTGAAAGAGCGAACCTGGCATTTTGTATCGAATTATGTGACCGATATGTTCACCTGTTCCGAACAGGAGATCATAGACGCGATGAAGCTGACATGGAAACGGCTTCGGATCGTCATGGAACCCTCTTGTGCTCCGCCGCTCGCTACTATTTTGAAGAATAAGGATGTCTTCGCCGGCAAAAAGGTCGGCGTCATCGTCACCGGAGGCAATGTCGATCTCGACAAGCTGCCCTGGTATTCCTGACGGAGGAGGACAACATGAACGCGCCAATCAAAATCGAAGAGCTCGAAGTCGGCTACGACGTGCCCGCCGCCGTCGGCATGGACGAGAGCGAGATCCAGACCCCCTGCCTCGTGCTCGACCTCGACGCGCTGGAGCGCAACGTCAAAAAAATGGGCGACTGGTGCAAGGAGCACGGCGTTCGCCACCGGGTGCACGGCAAGATGCACAAGTCGGTCGATGTGGCGAAGCTGCAGCACGAGATGGGCGGTGCGGTCGGCGTCTGCTGTCAGAAGGTCTCGGAGGCCGAGGTCTTCGCCCGCGGCGGCATCAAGGACGTGCTGGTGTCGAACCAGGTGCGCGACCCGCAGAAGATCGACCGCCTCGCGCGGATCCCGAAGCTCGGCGCGCGCGCGATTTGCTGCGTCGATGACGTGACCAACGTCGCCGACCTCTCGGCCGCGGCCGTCAAGCACGGCACCGAGATCGAGTGCCTGGTCGAGATCGACTGCGGCGCCGGCCGCTGCGGCGTCACCACCACGCCCGAAGTCATCGAGATCGCCAAGGCCATCGACGCGGCCCCGGGCCTCAAGTTCGCCGGCATCCAGGCCTACCAGGGCGCGATGCAGCACATGGACAGCTATGACGACCGGAAGTCCAAGATCGACATCGCCATTGCGATGGTGAAAGACGCGGTCGACGGGCTGAAGGCCGAGGGGCTCGAGTGCGACATCGTCGGCGGCGGCGGCACCGGCAGCTACTACTTCGAGGGCAACTCGGGCGTCTACAACGAGCTCCAGTGCGGCTCCTACGCCTTCATGGACGCGGACTACGGCCGGATACTCGACAAAGAGGGCAAGCGGATCGACCAGGGGGAGTGGGAGAACGCGCTGTTCCTGCTGACCTCGGTGATGTCCCACGCCAAGGCCGAGAAGGCGATCTGCGACGCCGGCCTCAAGGCGCAGTCGGTCGACAGCGGCCTGCCGGTCATCTTCGGCCGCACGGACGTCAAATACGTCAAGTGCTCCGACGAGCACGGCGTGATCGAAGACAAGGGCGGCGTGCTGGCGATCAACGAGAAGCTCCGCCTCGTCCCCGGCCACTGCGACCCGACCTGCAACGTCCACGACTGGTATGTCGGCGTCCGGGGCGGCAAGGTCGAGACCATCTGGCCGGTCAGCGCCCGCGGCAAGGCCTACTGATGGAAGACGCAGCCCCCGCCGCCCACGAGATCCTCATCGTCACCGAGGAGGTTTGCCAAGCCGTTGTGTCCCGCAAGGATGCGTTCGATGCGGTCGAGGCGGTCTTCGGTGCGATGGCAAAGGGCGACGCCTGGAACTTCCCCGTGGTCCGCGAGGCGATAGGCCACGCGGACGCGCTCTACGGGTTCAAGTCCGGCTTCGACCGGGCCGGGCTGACGCTCGGCCTCAAGTCGGGCGGGTACTGGCCGGGGAATGCGGGCCGGGGGCTGACGAACCATCAATCGACCAATGTGCTCTTCGATCCGGACACGGGTCGCCCTGTGGCGCTGGTGGGGGGGAACTACCTGACGGCGGTGCGGACGGCTGCGTCGTCGTCGGTCTCGATTGCCCATCTCGCGCGCAAGGACGCAAAGGTACTCGGGATGATCGGGGCCGGGCACCAGGCCCAGTTCCAGCTGCGCGCCGCAGCAGAGCAGCGCGCCTTCGACAAGGTCGTCGCCTGGAACCCGCACCCGGACATGCTGCCCCGGCTGGAGGCAGTTGCGACAGAGATCGGGCTCCCCTTTGAGGCCCTCTCGGCAGAGGGCGTGTGCGCAGCGGCAGATGTGATTATCACGATCACTTCGGCGTTCGAACCGCTGCTGATGAAAGACTGGGTGAAGCCCGGCACTCACATTGCCTGCATGGGGACCGACACCACGGGCAAACAGGAGGTTGATCCGGCGCTTGTTGCGGCAGCCACGGTCTTCACCGATGAGGTCGCTCAATCGACGAGCCTCGGCGAGACGCAGCACGCTGTCGGGGCCGGTCTTATGTCGGCTGACGCGATCACTCCGATCGGCCGGGTGATCAACGGAGACCACCCTGGTCGGGCCTCCGACGAGGACATCACGCTCTTCGACGGAACCGGCGTGGGTCTGCAGGATCTGGTCGTGGCGCGCGTGGCCATGGACCGTGCGCGGGACGGAGGACAAGCTATAGCCGTTGCCCTTTGAAGTGCACTGAGCCCTAAAGCGACCGTCTCAAAGTTATCGAAAGTTCTACCTTTTTATTGCGCCAAATGCGCCGCTCTGTCGCCACAATTGTTATTTGAGGTCATAGATGAGCGCGAAAGGTGTCTCATTGGGTGGCTCTTCAAGCTGAGCAGTTGACACACGCTTTGGACCAAGTCACCGTCCGCGCAACCCTTGGTTTTGTGTGAGATCGCGGAGGATCGGCAGTGTTGAGAGGCTGGAAAGCAACGTTGCTCGGATCAGTGGCGGCTGTGTCGCTGACCTCGGCGTTGATGGCGGCGCAGGTGACCCTGCAAACGACGGACGGCTCGCTCTCGATCACGGGAGAGCTGTTGGAGTTCGATGGCACGATCTACCGGATGCAGACCCTGATCGGCACGTTGGAGATCGACTCGGCCACAGTCGTCTGCACCGGCGACGCCTGCCCGGACATCGAACAGACAACCCAGTTTGCAATCGCCGTCGGTGACGGTGTTGACAACACCCTCCTCGCCAACCTGATCGAGGAGTACGCCTTCCAGGAAGAGCTGGTGGCTGAACAGACGATCTCGGAAGGGCAGACTGCACTCGAGCTGATGCGAGAGGGTGAGGATGTTCTGGTGAGTGTCCAGGTTGAGCGGTCGGACACGCCCGAGGCCTTCTCAAAGCTTCTCGGCGGCGAAGCTGCCGTTGCGCTCACCACACGGCCGGTTGGCGCGACCGAGATCGACGCGTTTGCGCAGGCGGGTTTCGCGAACCCGTCCCTCCCGGAGCAGGAAAAGGTCATTGCGCTCGATGCCCTCGTTCCGGTGACCGCACCGGGCAACCGGATGCGCACAGTCACCCTGCAACAGCTGGCCCTGATGGCGGCGGGCACGATCACGAACTGGTCACAGCTCGGCCTCGATCCTGCTCCGTTGCGCGTTGTGCTGCCGGCCGAGGGGACGGCGAGCTTCGAAGTCTTGCGCGCCCTGGTTCTCGATCCCTCGCGCGTGACTGTTGCGCCGTCGATTGAGCGTGTGGCGGGGGATGAGGATCTCTCTGACACGGTCGCCCGCGATCCAAACGCCATCGGCGTCGTCAGCCTCTCGTCCCAGCGCAATGCCCAAATCGTGCCAGTTCGGCGCATCTGCGGTGCCATTGCCCGGCCGTCGAGCTTCACGATCAAGGCTGAGGAGTATCCGCTGACCCGCAGGGTCTTCATGTACCTCACCGGACAGCCGGTGCCGTCGCGCATCACGGATCTCGTCAGCTTTGCCGGCTCAACGGCTGCCCGAGACGCGATCCAGAGCGTCGGCTTCATCGATCAGTCGATCGTTTCAACCGATTTCGACGAGCAGGGTGTGCGCCTTGCCTCGGCCCTTCTGTCGGCGCCGGACAACCCGACGCTCCGGGCACTGCAGGCCTTCAGCCGCGACTTTATCGATGCGGAGCGGTTGTCGACCACGTTCAGGTTCACGACAGGGTCATCCAACCTCGACAACAAGGCGCTCGGCGACATCGAACGGATGGCGGAATATCTGACCCGCGGTGAGGCCGCCGATCTCGACATTCTGGTGGTCGGGTTCACGGACAGCTTCGGTCGCCAGGATCTCAACGTGCTCCTCGGGCAGAGCCGCGCTGAGCAGGTTGAGCAAGCGCTTCTCCGGGCAGCGGGCGGCGGGATCGCGCCGAACCGGATCACAGCGCAGTCTTTCGGGCCGCTGGCGCCCGTGGGCTGCAATGAGACCGCGGCCGGTCGAGCGATCAACCGGCGCGTCGAAATCTGGCTGCGCAACCGCAGCTGAGCCAGGTCACTCCTCGTCGTCTTCGAGGATGCGGTGCGCCGCGCCCTCGAGGTCTTCGTACTGCCCCGCACGGAGGCTCCACAGAAAGGCTCCGAGTCCGATGGCACCTAGGCTCAGGGCTGCGGGGATGAGGATCAGGAGGTTGGTCATGCTGGCTGCGCCTCCGGAAGCGCAACAGGAACAGGAAGCCTCTTGCGCCGGTGTCGCACAAGAAGCCGCAGACTGTTTGCAATCACGATGATGGACGAGGCGGACATCGCGATGGCGGCGACAAGCGGTGTTACGAGCCCGGCGACGGCAAGCGGCACCGCAATCGCGTTGTAAAGCAGGGCCAGGCCGAAGTTCTGGCGTACGAGAGACTGCGCGCGGCGCGCGACCTCCATCGCCTCCGTCACAGAGACCAGGCTGTCGCGGAGAAAGACAAAATCTGCCGCGGCGCGGCCAACATCTGCGGCGCCGGCGGGTGCCATCGAGACATGCGCCGCGCCAAGCGCCGGGGCGTCGTTCAGGCCATCGCCCACCATCAGCACCCGTCTGCCGCCTCTCTTCAGCTCCTCGATCCTCGCAAGCTTGCCTTCTGGGCGAACATCCGCGCTCCCCGGAATGTCGAGTGCTGTGGCGATGGTCGCCACGGCGGGTGCACTGTCGCCGGACAGGATCTCGCTGGGAATGCGCTGGATGTTCAGATCGCGGATCGTCTCTGCCGCACCGGGGCGGAGGCGCTCAGTCACCTCAAACCGATGGATCGGGCTGCCCTCGCATGCGAACGCAAGCCCGGTGGGCGTTGGCCCCGGTTCGGCAATCTCGCCGACCCAGTCGCCCCGTCCAAGCCGCGCCCAGCGCCCGTCCACCCGTGCCTCAACGCCCGCACCGGGCACTTCGCGCAGGCCCTCGACCGCCACAACAGATGTGCCGCTGAGGGCCCGCGCGACCGCGGCTGCCGCGGGGTGGCTGCTCGCCAACGCCAACACCAGCGCGGGTCCCGCGTCACGCGGCGACAGGCCCTCGGGTGGGTGCGCGTCGAGCCCGATGGACAGCGTTCCGGTCTTGTCAAAGATCACGTGGTCGGCCTCCGCAAGACGCTCGAGCGCGCTTCCATCCCGCATTAGGATCCCCGCCTCGAACAGCCGACCGGCGCCCACAACGTGGACGACGGGCACAGCCAGGCCCAGCGCGCAGGGACAGGTCACGATCAGGACGGCGATGGCCGTGGTGATGGCCGCGAGAGGCCCGGCACCGGACAACCACCACCCGAGACCGGCCGACAGAGCCAGAAGGTGGACCGCGGGCGCGTAAATGCGCGCCATCCGGTCGGCGATCCGAACATAGCCGCCCCGCCCCACTTCGGCGGCGGCAAGCATCCGCTGCACTTCCGCCAGGTAGGACCGGCTCGGCGGGCGCTCCACCCGCAGGTCGATGGGTCCCGTGAGGTTCAAAGTGCCGCCCTCAACCTCCACGCCCGGCCCGACCGGCACGGGCGCCGCTTCTCCGGTGATGAGCGCCCGATCGAGATCGGACGTCCCGGCCTCGATCCGCCCATCCGCCGGCACCCGCGCACCGGGCAGGACGCGCAGCAGCATGCCGACCGTCACCTCCTCCACCGGCACGGAGCGTGCAACGCCCTCCTCGACCAGCGTCGCGCGCCGCACTGCGAGACGCGAGAGCGAGGTGACCGCAGATCGCGCCCGGACCCGCATCCTCCGATCGAGCGTTCGCCCGATCAGGAGGAAAAAGAGGAGCATGACCGCCGCGTCGAAATAGGCCTCTTCGCCGCCCGCGAGGCTCCGCTCAAGGCTGAGGCCGAGGGCAAGGATCACTGCAAGCGAAATCGGAACGTCCATGTTGAGCCGCCCCTTGCGGATCGCGCGGATGGCAGAGCGAAAGAAGGTCTGCCCGGCGAAGGCCGCCGCCGGCACGGCAATTAGGGCGGAGATCAGGTGGAAGAGGTCCCGCGTCGCCCCGTCCGCCCCCGACCAAACGGAGACGGAGAGGAGCATCACGTTCCCGGCGGCAAACCCCGCAACAGCGACTGCCCGGATCAGGTGCTTGAGCTCCGGATCCTCCGCCTGCCCCTCCTCCGGATCGAGCGGCGTCACCCGGTAGCCTAGATCCGCGAGGGCTGCGACCGCCGCTGGTGCGTCTTCGGGCGCGCGGAGCGTCAGCGACACGCGTCGCTGCGTGAGGTTGACCCTCACCTCGACCACACTCGGCTCCTCCGCCAGCCCACGTTCGATCCGCCCGATACAGGCCCCGCAGGAGATATCAGGTGCGGCGACGATCAGCGCCGCCCGCCCATCTTCCTTTCGCATGACCGAAGCGACGAGCTCGGCCGTTGCCGCCTCTTCGGCGACCCGCCGCGCTTTCGCCTCGCAACAGCTCATCGCGGCCGCTCGACCCAGAGGCGCCATTGCCCTTCCCACGGCGTGCCATCTGCGCTGCGCGCCTCGACCCAAGCGTCCCAGGCCCCGGGCGTGAGCGCCAGCGCCGCTCCGTATCCACCCGCCACCGGCACGAGCGCAATGTCGAGATCGTCGGTCTCGTGCGTCGGGCGTCCGACTCTGACCCGCACCTCGGCGCCGGCGAGCGCCCGGCCCGCCGCATCCGTCATCGCGAAGTGGAGCTGCCCGCCGGAATAGTCGAGCGCCGTGTGCCACCCTCGGGCCGCCTGCGCCTTCCGCTCGGCAATCATGTCGTCAAACTGCTGGCTCGCGACATAGGAGTTCTCGACGACCAGCCCGGTCCAGCTCCGATTGGCAAAGACGGCAAGCGTCAGATTGACAGAGATGATCACCCCGAAGAAGAGCACCATCACGCCCGCCATGTGCCACCCCGTAAATCTGTCTAAACCAAGGATGCGGCGGATCATGTCAGTCCTCCTCTGGGGCTGTGAAAATGGCCTCGTAGCTGTCGGTCTCGAAGGACTGCTTGTCCTCTGCGAGGAATCGGAACGCGCTCCGACCGGGCTCGACGGCAAATTCCGGCTGGCTGACAAACACGCGGAGCGTCCGCAGCGTGTCTGGATCGACCTCGACGGCGAAGGTGACGCCGGGCGGCTGGTCAATCTCGTTGATCGCCATCTGCGCCCCGGGCAGGCCGTCGAGGGTCAGAAAGACGACCCGCGGCTCCGGCACCATATTGAGGATCTTGAGCGTGTAGCCGTTCCGGATCGACCCGTCCGAGAGTTGAACGAAGACCGGGTTCCGGTCCTTCTGCACGGTCACATCCATGCGGTCCCGTGCGAGGAGGGCTGCGAGCATCAGCAGGCCTATTCCAGCCCAAACGCCAAAGTAGATGAGCGTCCGGATGCGCAGAAAGATCCGCCAGTCAAACCGGCGGACCTCGGGCTTGAAGGCGCCCTCGGAGCGCACCCGCGCCGGGTCGATGGTCCCGTCCGCACCAGTGGCGAGCGCCATGTTCTGGTTGTAGTCGCGAAGTGTGGCGTAGGAGATCAGGCCCTTCTCGCGCCCGAGCTTGCCCATAATGTCGTCGCAGGCGTCGATGCAGAGCGCGCAGGTGATGCACTCAAGCTGTTGCCCGTCGCGGATGTCTATGCCGGTCGGGCAGGCCGCGACGCACGCATTGCAGTCGATGCAGTCGCCGTGGGGTGTGTCCTTGCCCCGCTTCGCCCCACGGGTCCGCGGCTCGCCCCGCCAGTCGTTGTAGGTGACGACGAGGCTGTCCTCATCGAGCATGGCGGCTTGGATCCGGGGCCAGGGGCACATGTAGATGCAGACCTGCTCGCGTAGGAGCCCGCCGAGCGTGTAGGTGGTGAAGGTGAGGATCGCGACGGTGATGTACGAGGCCGGCGGCGCAGCAAACGTGACGAACGCCCAGAGGAGCGTCGGGGCGTCGGCAAAGTAGAAAATCCACGCGCCTCCCGTGGCGACCGCAATCAAAAGCCAGATTGCGTGCTTCGAGACCCGCTTGGCGACCTTCGAAGCGCCCCACGGGGCTTTGTCGAGCCGGATCCGCGCGTTTCGGTCGCCTTCGATCGCACGCTCCACGACGAGGAAGAGGTCGGTCCACACCGTCTGCGGGCAGGTGTAGCCGCACCAGGCCCGTCCGACCACGGATGTGATCAGAAATAGCCCGACCCCTGCCATCACCAGGAGACCGGCGACGAAGAAAAACTCCTGCGGCCAGATCTCGATGAAAAAGAAATAGAACCGCCGGTTCGCGAAATCGATGAGAACGGCCTGGTCCGGGGCAAAGGGACCGCGATCCCAGCGGATCCAAGGTGTCAGGTAGTAAATCCCAAGCGTGATCGCCATGATGATCCACTTGAGCCGCCGAAATGCACCTCTGACGCGTTTCGGATGGATCTTTTCCCGCGCTGCGTAGAGCGGCTCCACCAGCGAACCGTCTGCGGCAGCGCCGGTGTTGACGGCCTTGACGTCAAGGGTCTCGATTTCGGACTGCGACATTCCGGCCTCCACGACCTGCGCCAAACCCAACCGCGGTCTAACCCACCGGCCGCGGCCCTGTCCGAGCGCCGCGTGTCGCGCCCCCTGGGACCTAAGGACGCGCATGGTGCAGGCACATGCTGCCTCCCATTGTATCTCATTCGCTCCCGTCGGAACTGGTCACCATCGGCCCGAAGGGCTCATCGCGTGGCGCCGCCGGCGCCGCCTTATTGATCTAGCTCCTCGGAGGGTTCGCCGCCGCCGAGACCGTGCACATAGACCGACACTTCCTTCACCCCGCGGTCGCCCAATCGTCCGAGCCATCCGGGCATGACCCCGAGGCGCGGGTTCCAGATTTGGGCCGTGATCTCCTCATGGCTGTCGCCGTAGAGCCAGATGGCGTCCGACAGGGTCGGCGCCCCAAGATCGCGGATCCCTTCGCCCGCATCTCCGTGGCAGGAGGCGCATTGTTCGATATATATCTCGCCGCCCCGCAGGGCGGCCTCGGTCTCCTCCACCTCGCCGGAGAGGCTCAGCACATGCCAGGCCACATCGGA
>JBCCWM010000039.1:0-17580 GCA_039193505.1 Pseudomonadota bacterium
GACTGACCATTTCGGAGCCGGGTCCAGAGGGGGACACGGTGCCCGTCCACCTTCGCACCGACGCAGCTGTCGCCGATCCGGGTGTGGATCGCGTAGGCAAAGTCGATCGGCGTGGCACCGCGCGGCAGCTTGATCACCTCTCCCTTCGGGGTGAAGCAGAAGACCTGGTCCGTGAACATCTCGAGCTTGACGTGCTCGAGAAAATCGTTGGGATTCTCGGCGGCCCGGAAACTCTCCGTCAGCTTCTCGAGCCAGCGGACCGGATCGACCGTGAACGGGTTCTCGAACCGAACCCCCTCTCGGTAGGACCAGTGCGCGGCAATCCCGGTCTCGGCCACTTCGTGCATCTCGCGGGTGCGGATCTGGATCTCGACCCGCTTGGCCGAGCGGCCGGAGACCGTGGTGTGGATCGAGCGGTAGCCGTTCGACTTCGGCTGGCTGATATAGTCCTTGAACCGCCCGGGAACCGCGGCCCAGCGATTGTGGACCGCGCCGAGTGCTGTGTAGCAGTCGCCGGTCTCCCGCGTGACGATCCGAAAGGCGTAGATGTCGGAGAGACGGGAGAAGCTCTCCTGCTTCTCCTCCATCTTGCGCCAGACGGAGTAGGGCTTCTTCTGGCGGCCGATCACATCCGCCTCGATCCCCTGTGCGTCAAGCGCCGCGCAGATGTCGTCGGTGATCTTCGGGATCAGGTCGCCATTCTCCCGGCGGAGCACTATGAACCGGCGCAGGATCGACGCGCGGGCATCGGGGTTGAGCACACGGAAGGCGATGTCCTCAAGCTCCTCCCGCATCCACTGCATGCCCATCCGGCCCGCGAGCGGGGCGTAGATGTCCATGGTTTCACGCGCTTTCTGGACCTGTTTGGCCTGCGCGAGGTACCGAATGGTGCGCATATTATGGAGCCTGTCGGCCAGCTTGACGAGAAGCACCCGCGGATCGCGCGCGATTGCCATCAGGAGCTTACGGAAGTTTTCGGCCTGCTTGGTCTCGACGGAAGAGAGCTCGAGGTTGGTGAGCTTGGTCACGCCGTCCACAAGCCCCGCGATCTCTTGATCGAAGGCCGAGGCGAGATTTTCAATCGTGACCTTCGTGTCTTCGATCGTGTCGTGGAGGAGCGCTGTGATGATGGTCGTGTCGTCTAGGCGCTGCTCGGTGAGCAGCGCTGCGACCTCGATCGGATGTGAGAAATATGGCTCGCCCGAGCTTCGCCACTGCCCGTCATGGGCCTCGTGCCCAATATCGTAGGCCCGGCGCAACCGGGCCTCGTCAGTGGTCGGATTGTAGGCCTTGATCAGGTCGACGAGCTGGTCCGCTGTGATCAAGTCCGTCGCTCCGACATGCGGCTTAGCCGTCTCCTTGCGCTTCCATCAATGCACGCAGAAGCTTCTCTTCGGACATGTCGTCTTCGACCGGAGCGGGGGCGTCGTAACCCATCAGGAGAGACATCGAGTCCTCCTCCGGCTCGTCGACCTCGATCTGGCGCTGATGCGATTCGATGGAGCGCTCGCGGAGACCGTCCACCGTCAGCGTCTCCTCCGCGATTTCGCGCAGCGCTACGACCGGGTTTTTGTCGTTGTCGCGATCAATCGTCAGCTCACCGCCGGAAGACAATTCCCGCGCGCGGTGTGCTGCAAGCATCACAAGCTCAAACCGATTTGGAACTTTGTCCACACAGTCTTCGACAGTGACCCGCGCCATTCAAGCCTCCACATCAGCAAAGCGAGCGCTTCGCATAATTGATTTTGTCTGGTATGACAAGCGGCAGTGAAACGCGAGAGAGCTTAGGCATTCGCCCATTTCTCTCTTTCACTGAGCGTTAACAGACATTACTGTTAGGGGGCTGTCCTTTCCCCGCCAGGTCGTGTGTTTGACCTCGCGAGGATAATAACCCTTCACGGGAGAAAGTCCCAATGTTTTACCGCGATGAGCGTTTGGCGCTCTTCATAGACGGATCGAATCTGTACGCTGCAGCAAAGGCATTGACCTTCGACATTGACTACAAGCTGCTTCGTGCCGAATTCATGCGACGGGGCAAACTTCTCCGCGCCTTCTATTACACAGCTCTACTGGAGAATGAGGAGTATTCTCCCATTCGGCCGCTGGTTGATTGGCTCAACTACAATGGCTACACTATGGTTACCAAGCCGGCGAAGGAGTTCATCGACTCCACCGGTCGGCGCAAGGTCAAAGGCAACATGGACATCGAGCTTGCCGTCAATGCGATGGAACTTGCGGATCGGATCGACCACGCTGTCCTCTTCTCAGGTGACGGCGATTTTCGACCGCTGGTCGAGAGCCTTCAGCGCCGCGGCGTCCGGGTCTCGGTCGTGTCAACCATCCGCTCGCAGCCGCCGATGATCGCCGATGAGTTGCGGCGTCAGGCCGACAATTTCATCGAGCTCGAGGAGCTGCGCGACGTCATCGGCCGTCCCCCGCGCGAGGATGTTGCGAACCAGTGATCCCGCACGAGGCTCCGCGCGATTGCGCGCTTTGCCCGCGTCTTGTGGCGTACCGACAAGACGTCGCCGAGCGGGAGCCCGACTGGTTCAACGGTGCTGTGCCCTCCTTCGGCGATCCCAATGCAGAACTCTTGATTGTGGGCCTCGCGCCCGGCGTCTCCGGTGCAAATCGCACCGGCAGACCGTTCACCGGCGACTACGCTGGCGCGCTTCTCTATGCGACGCTTGAGAAAGTGGGCTTTGCAAACGACCGGTTCGCTGCGGATCCCGAGGATGGCCTCGTTCTCACGCGGGCGATGGTGACAAACGCAGTGCGCTGCGTTCCACCGCAGAACAAACCCATCGGCGCGGAGATCACAACGTGCCGGCAATACCTGTCGGCGCGGATTGCTGCCCTGCCCCGAATGCGCGCGATCGTCTGCCTCGGGCGCATCGCGCATGACAGTCTGTTGCGCGCCCTCGGCCGCCGATTGGCCGACCACCCGTTTGCCCACGGCGCGCGCCACGCCATCGGCCAGGTTGTCGTCTACGACAGCTATCACTGCTCTCGCTACAACACCAACACGGGCCGCCTGACGACAGACATGTTCGAAACCGTGTTCAGGGCCGTCGCTTCGGACCTCGGCGGCGCATCGCACTGAGCGCTGCGTCTTGCCGAGACGCGCAGAGTTGCCGTAGATGAGGGCGAAAGGGAGGTTCGCGATGGAGATGACGCTCTATCTCGCCGCGCCGCGCGGATTTTGCGCCGGTGTGGATCGCGCGATCAAAATCGTGGAAATGGCGCTCGAGAAGTGGGGCGCGCCCGTCTACGTTCGCCACGAGATTGTCCACAACAAGTACGTGGTAGACGGCCTCCGCGCCAAAGGTGCGATCTTCGTGGAGGAGCTGTCGGAATGCCCGACGGACAGGCCAGTGATCTTTTCCGCGCACGGCGTGCCGAAGTCGGTGCCAAACGAGGCGGAAGCGCGGCAGATGCTCTATGTCGACGCAACCTGTCCGCTGGTCTCAAAGGTCCACATCGAGGCGGAACGACACAACCAGGCGGGCCTGCAAATCGTCATGATCGGCCATGCCGGCCACCCGGAAACGGTTGGGACAATGGGCCAGTTGCGTGAGGGAGAGGTCCTTCTGGTGGAAACCGTCGACGACGTGGCTGGCCTTGTGACGAAAGATCCCGAGCGTTTGGCCTACATCACACAGACAACCCTCTCGGTCGATGACACGGCCGAGATCGTCAGCGCCCTGCGCGAGAGGTTTCCGGCGATCGTTGGTCCGCACAAGGAAGACATCTGCTACGCGACCACGAACCGGCAGGACGCCGTCAAGACAATGGCTCCCAAGATCGCGGCCCTCTTGGTGATCGGCGCGCCAAACTCCTCGAACTCGAAGCGCCTCGTCGAAGTGGGACGAAAGGCCGGCTGCGGATACGCCCAACTCGTGCAGCGCGCCTCCGAGATCGATTGGCGCGCTCTGGAGGGCGCTGAGGCTGTCGGCATCACGGCGGGTGCATCGGCCCCGGAAGCCTTGGTCGATGAGGTGGTCGACGCCTTCCGCGCGCGCTTCTCACCGGTCCATGTCGAGTATGTGGTGACCGCGGAGGAAAACGTGGAGTTCAAAGTGCCGCGAGTTCTGCGCCAGGCGGTGGCATGACCGAAACCGCCTCGAGCAGACAAACGGCAGGCCTTGGCGCAAGGGCCATCGCCGCCGAAGGCGGCGCCTGCGGCCTAGCCGCAGGGCTCTCGGGCCGTGCCCGAGAGCATGGCCCGCCTCCCGCGCAGAGCCCGCGCCGCAACACATGGCGGCAGCCTTGATATCGCTTCACTTCATCGTCAGTGCTTTCGTTGTGGTGATCGCCCCCGGAACAGGTGTGCTCTACACATTGGCGGTTGCACTGGGGCGAGGCAGACGGGCCGCCATTGCGGCGGCCTTTGGCTGCACACTCGGCATCCTCCCGCATCTCACCGCAGCAGCGCTCGGCCTCGCAGCCGCGCTGCACGCCAGTGCAGTCCTGTTTACGACCGTGAAGTATGCGGGTGTTGCCTATCTTCTGTGGCTCGCATGGTCGACACTCCGTGAAGGAGGTGCCCTCCGGATCGACAGCCGCGCCGAGGCAACAGGCCTCGTCAGGGTCGCGTGGCGCGGCGCGCTGCTCAATATCCTCAACCCGAAGCTCTCGGTCTTCTTCTTGGCGCTGCTGCCGCCCTTCCTGAGCGGCGCCCCAGAGACGGCAACGATGGAGATCGCCGGGCTCGGCGCCGTCTTTATGATGATGACATTTGGCGTTTTCGTCCTTTATGGCCTCTTTGCTGCCGCGGCGCGGGACATGGTGCTGGCCTCGGACCGCGCCATGCGCTGGCTCAATCGCGCTTTTGCCGCCACCTTCGCCGCACTTGGTCTCCGGCTGGCCGCAGAGCGGGCATGAGTGTGCCGCTCCCCGCGCTGTTGCTCGGCGCCGCCGGTCTGTTGCCCTTTGTCGCCGGCGCGCTCGCCGCCCATGGCATGATGCCGGGGATCTCGAACCCAATCACCGGCCTCCTGATCCTTCAGACCTATGGGGCTGCGATTCTGGCCTTTATGGGGGGCTGCCTATGGGGTTTTGCCGCGGAGGCCCGGCGCCGCGATTGGCAACCTTACGCCTACAGCGTGATCCCCGCGCTCTGGGCAGCGTCTGCCACACTTTTTCCAGCGATCCCGGGCTACGGAGCGCCCCCGGCGCTTGCCACACTCGCCTCGGGCTTTGTCGTCCTTCTGGTCATCGATCTTCTGTTTCGAGGGTGGGGTCTCGGCCCCCGCTGGTGGTTGAGCCTGCGTCTGCCGCTGTCCGCCGGAGTACTCGTCTGCCTCGGCGCAGGGCTGGCGGCCTGACGCAGGTGTCGGGGAGATGAGCGACCCTGAGACCCTCGCCGTCTACGGCCGCGAGGCCGATAGATACCGCGACCGCTTCACCACATCAGGCCCGGACACGGCCCTCCTCGCGTTTCTGGAAGCACTGCCCCAGCGGCCAGAGATCCTCGACCTCGGCTGCGGGCCCGGAATCTCCGCGGGCCACATGGCGGCGCGCGGGGCGCGGGTGACAGCGACGGACGCCGTCCCGGAAATGGTCGCCCTCGCGGCTGCGATCCCCGGGGTCGATGCGCGCACCGCAACTTTTGATGAGTTGGACGCGGACGCGGCCTATGATGGCGTCTGGGCCAATTTCTGCCTGCTCCACGCCCCGCGGGCGGCCTTTCCCGGCCACCTTGGCCGGATCCATCGCGCGCTCCGCCCCGGCGGGACCCTCCACCTTGGCATGAAGACCGGGTCCGGCGAGGCGCGGGACAGCCTTGGCCGGCACTACGTCTTCTACACGCCCGAGGAGCTTCGGGCCCTGCTCGAGACAGCACGCTTTCAGGTCGTCGCAAGCCGCGAAGGAGAGGCGGCGGGTCTCGCCGGCGCGGCGGAGCCCTTTGTCCTTCTCCGCGCCAAACGGGTATGAGCGTCGATGCCGAGACCCTCGCCGCCTACGAGGCGGCGGCGCCACGCTTGGTCGAGGCTGGCCCGCGGCCCGTGCCGCTGCAGCCCACATTCGCGGATCTTCTGCCCGAAGGCGGCCGGGTTCTCGATCTCGGGTCCGGGGCCGGCTGGCACCTCGCCTGGTTTCGAGAGCGTGGCTTTCGCGCCGACGGGGTTGAGCCCTCGCGCACGCTCGCGGAGCTCGGCGCCAAGGCGCACGGTGCGGAGGCGCGAGCCGGCCATTTTCTCACCTTGTCGGCCCGCCAGCGCTATGACGCGCTTTGGTGCAACTTTGCGCTCCACCACGCCCTCCGCCCCGACCGCCCCGCGATCTTCGAGCGCATTCACACAGCGCTTCGCCCCGGGGGGTGGCTCTTTCTCTCCGTCCCAAAGGGTCCCAGCGACTGGCGCGACAGCCTCGGCCGGTTGATGTGTCCCTATACGCAGGGCGAGCTCGAAGATCTGCTCGTCGGTTTCGACGACCTGCGCTGGGAGCGGGACGCCGGCGAGACCCTTGACGGCGCGCGGGTGCTCGAAATCTCCGTCATCGCCAGACGGGTCTGAGCGGTGGCCACTTTACTGAGCAGACGCATCGACTAAGGCAGACCCATGGACATTGTCGCATTCACCGATGGAGCGTGCTCCGGCAATCCGGGACCGGGGGGCTGGGGCGTGATCCTGCAGGCCCGGCAAGGCGATGAGATCCTGCGGGAGCGGGAGCTGTCGGGTGGCGCCGAGGCGACGACCAACAACCGCATGGAGCTCTCGGCCGCAATCGCGGCGCTCGAAGCCCTGGATCGGCCCACGGACCTGACCCTCGTCACGGACAGCACCTACGTGCGGGACGGCATCACCCGCTGGGTCGAGGGGTGGAAGCGGAACGGGTGGAGGACGGCAGCCAAAAAGGAGGTCAAGAACGCCGATCTCTGGCAAGCGCTCGATGCGGCGGGGTCGCGCCACCGCGTGGTCTGGGAGTGGGTCAAAGGTCACGCCGGACACCCCGAAAACGAACGTGCAGATGCGCTCGCCCGCGCGGCAATGGCCCCCTACCTCCGCTGACGAACGGCTGACTTGGCAACCGCCTCTCGGCATCATACCTTTGGTGCGCACGAGAACCAGGAAATGCCCATGCAGAGCCGCAGCCGAATTTTAGATGATGTCAGCCAATTGATGACAAATGCCCTCGGTGTGGCGCAAGGCGCGCGCGCAGAGGCCGAGACCGCCATGAAGGGGCTCGTTGACCGCTGGCTCGCCGACCGCGACTTCGTCACGCGGGAAGAGTTCGACGCCGTCCGAGCGATGGCGCAAAAGGCGCGCGAGGAGAACGAAGCCCTGAAGGCCCGCCTGTCGGAGCTCGAAGGGCGCGGCTGAACAAAGACAAATTGGCTGAGTTTCCCAGTTTATGGGGTAACACTGGCTTAAGTCCCTTGGCGCATACCCCCCTCAACCTCCGGGGCAGTCCCGGTGTTCAGGTGGAGGGTTTTTCAGTGAAACGTGCGCTTCTTGTCCCAGTTGTTCTGCTCTCGATCGCCGGTCCGGCAGCCGCAAATGAGTTTGCGGGGGCACTAATGTCGCTTGCGGAGGGCGAGCTTCGCTCGTGGGCTGCGGATCCGACCCTGATCGAGGCGATCCGAGCGCAGAACACCGCGCACGAAGGTTTGAGCCAAGCCGACATCGACACTCTCGATCAGACGTGGCGTGCGGAGATCGGCACCGGCACGTCGCCGATGATCGACGAGGTTCTCGCGCGCGCGGGCTCTGCCCAGTTGAAGGAGCGCAAAGCGGCGGCGGGCGGCCTGATCACCGAAGTCTTCGTGATGGATGCCAAAGGTCTCAACGTTGCGCAGAGCGATGTCACTTCCGACTTCTGGCAAGGCGATGAGGCAAAGTTCACCGAAACCTTCGGAAAGCCAGCCGAGACTGTCCACCTCAGTGACATCGAACTCGACGAGAGCACTCAGACCTACCAAAGCCAGGTGTCGCTGCCGATTGTCGATCCGGACACGAATGCCCCGATCGGCGCTGTCACCTTCGGCATCAACCTTGAAATGCTGAACTGACACACCGTCTAGGGCAGGGAGTGGACGTGTCATGCGTGGCGGAAGCCTGAGCCGCAGGATTGCGTTGGTCACAGTGGGGGCCATCGTCCTGACAGCGATCTGTCTGACGACGATGGCGGTCTGGGTGACATGGAACGCCAAACTCGCGGAATTCCAGCGCAATGCCATCAAGGTGAGCGGGTTCTTTTCCGCTGGCCTTGGGCCATCGATCCGCTTCGGCGACACCGCCAAACTCGATGCCGCGATCTCGGATTTCTCCGAAGGCGAGACGAGCATCGCTTGGGTGCGGATTTTGGCAGCGGATATGTCGGAACTCACCGTCTTCGGGACACCTGATGCAAGCGCCGCTGCCGTGACGGCGGATGTCCTCCCAGAGGCCGGCGCGCCGCCCGTCTTCATCGGCGGCTCGACACTTGCCACAGCGACCTTCGGCAGCGATGCAACAGCCGTGGGTGTGCTTCAGATCGGCTGGGACACGTCGGCCATCGATGCCAACGTAATGCGCACGGGCACCATTTTGCTCGGCATTGGCGTCGCCGGAAGCATCGCCTTTGGCTTGGGCGTCTACCTGTTCGCGACATCCGCTCTCCGTCACCCGCTACGAAGCCTGGTTCTCGAGATCGAACGGCTCGAAAGCGGCGACTACTCGATCCCCGTCCAGTCCGAGGCACAGGTCACAGAGATGCGGGCCATCACCGCCGGCATAGAAGGGTTTCGGTTACGCCTCGGCGAAGCAGACGCGCTGCAGCAGCAAAACCAGGAAGCCCGCGATCAGGCAGAAGCCCACCGCGCGTCGATGCTCACAACGCTCGACACAACGGTCGGCCGTATCGTCGCGGCCGCCCAAAACGGCGACTTTTCGGGACGCGTAACAGAGCGCTTCGACGACGACAGCCTCCAGTCCCTCGCGGATGGGATCAATCGCCTCTCGGACACAGTTGGCAATTTCCTTGATGGGATCGAAGTCGGCATCAATGGCCTGGCGCGCGGGGATCTCACCAATCGGATGCAAGACCACTTTGACGGCCGGTTCGGGGATGTTGCTGGCGGTTTCAACATGATGGTGGAACACCTGAACACACTCGTCACGGGGCTCTCGGCGGCAGAGGGTGCCATCCGCACGTCCGTCTCACGCCTCGAAACCGACGCGCGCGAGCTCTCCCGCCGCTCAGAGGGTCAGGCCTCGGCCCTCGAGGAAACGGCAGCCACGATGGAGGAGTTGTCGGCTTCGACCACGACCAACGCGCAACACATCAAGGGCTCAGCCGCACAGGCCGAGGAAACGCGCACCCGCGCAGACACCGGGCGGGAGATCGTCACCCGCGCAATCGAAGCCATGAACGAAATAGAAGCGGGCTCGACGCGTATTTCAGAGATCACGAGCGTGATCGACGGCATTGCTTTCCAAACCAACCTCCTCGCGCTCAACGCTGCGGTCGAAGCGGCACGGGCCGGTGAGGCTGGGAAGGGCTTCACAGTCGTGGCCTCGGAGGTACGCACCCTCGCCCAGCGCTCGGCCGAAGCGGCGCGCGACATCACCAGCTTGATCGAAACGAGCCGCAAGCAAGTGGAGCATGGCGCGAAACTGGTGAACGAATCCGGCGACGTTCTCTCCGGAATCATCGGGTCGATCGCAGAAGTGTCGGCCGCCCTTGGCCAGATCTCAGCGGCCACGCAGGATCAAAGCAGGGGCATACTTGAAGTGAATCAGGTGATCTCCGATCTGGACGAGACCACGCAGGCCTCCGCGCAAATTGCAGTGCAGAGCGCGGCCAGTGCTCAAGAACTCGGCAAACAGGCGCAAAACCTGTCCGAGGCCCTCTCCAGCTTCAGCCATACACAGCAGGCAGCGATCGCCGCGGAGTGACCCGAGCGGCGGTCACAGAACGTCGCGAGAAACCGCTTTACAGCCCGCCCCGATTCAGCTCACCATATATTGGTGGCAGGTGCGGCAAGCCCGCCACCGATAGACAACCTCACAGCCCCTAGCGGGGCATCGCTCCGCCAGCGGCCACAATGAGAGGGGCCTGGCATGAGCAGTGTTGAGCACGACTTCCACCACGACGACCTCCACCCGATCGACATCGTCGAGACGCTGGCGGAACGGCATGACTGGGACTTCGACCGCGTGGGCGACGACCAGATCGCTATGGCCATCGAGGGCTCCTGGCGCACCTACTCTCTGACGCTTGCATGGTCGGAGTTTGACCAGACCCTTCGGCTCGTCTGCGCCTTTGACATGGATCCCCCGGAAGCGCGGCTGCCGGCCGTCCTCGAGGTGATGGAGCGGGCCAACGACACGTGCTGGTCGGGCGCCTTCGTACGTTGGCCTGCACAACAGATGATGGTCTACCGCTATGCCCTCAACTTGGCAGGCGGTGCGACCGCGAGTGTCGCACAAGTCTCGGACATTGTCCGACGAGCCGTGATGGCGTCCGAACGCTTCTTCCCGGCGTTTCAGATGGTGGCTTGGGGCGAGGAGACGCCGAGCGCCGCGATTGAGATCGCAATGACCGAGGCCTATGGCCGCGCCTGACTGGGCCAGGTCGCACGCCCGGACGGACCCGCTGCACGTGCGAAAGGCGTTGCTCGCGCACCAAACCCTCGGGCATTGTGCTCCAAAGGAGGCGTGCCGCGGGGCCGTCTCGCGCACCGAGGGGAGATGACCGCGATGATCGACTTCAGCAAGTTTGCGATGACGCCCGACGCGATGAGGGATTTCTTCGAGAAGAACGACTTCACAAGGTATTTCTCGGACATGAGCGTGCCGGGCGTCGACAGCGAAGCGCTGATGGCAGCACAGAAGAAGAACATGGAAGCGTTGGTCGAGGCCAATGTTGCGGCCGCCGAGGGATTTCAACAGCTTTTTCGCCGCCAGGTGAAAATGCTCGAAGAGACAATGAACGAGGCGAAAGCCCAAATCAGCCAGATGGAGCCCGGTTCGCTGAAGGCCCCCGACCCCGAGGCGCAGGCCGAGGTGATGCGGGCTGCGTTCCAACGGGCACTCGACCATATGCGCGAACTGGCGGAGACCGCCTCCAAAACAAATGCCGAGGCCTATCGGATCGTGTCGGGCCGGCTCGAAGACTCCATGAAAGAGCTTCGCGACATGGTCGAGAAAAAGACCGGCTGACAGGCATGGACCCCCTCGAGGCATTTGCGGCCGTCGACATCCGCGTCGGTCGGATCAGCCGCGCCGAGCCGTTCCCCGAGGCGCGCAAGCCTGCGATCAAGCTCTGGGTCGACTTCGGACCTGAGATCGGGGAGCGGCGCTCGTCGGCTCAACTCACGGCCCACTACACACCCGAGACACTGGTTGGCCGTCAGGTGCTCGCTGTGATCAATTTCCCGCCGCGCCAAATTGGTCCTGTGAAGTCTGAAGTTCTGGTCCTCGGCGTCGCAGATCCCGAGGACGGGATCCTCCTGATCTCTCCGGATCGCGACGCTCCACTCGGCGCCCGTATGCACTAAAGCACCCGACTTTCAACCGGCGACCTATCTGGTCCAGCAGCAGTCTGGCGTGCACAGGTCGCAGAGTTCCGTGATAGCCAAGACCAAATCTGCGAAGGCGGGCGCGTCGATCACGCGCCGGTGCGCCCCGGCGTTGGAGAACGCCATCTCCATCTGGGCTGAAGGGCGGCACGACAATGCCCGGCTCCAAGTTCACCGTCGGCTTAGGCTCGACAGAGCCGACAAGGGCGTCATCCATCGTCAGCGTGATGACCCAGGGTGCGATCAAGGTGCCGACGCTGCAGCTTGTGATGAAAGGGGAACGGTGTCTTGATCCAGTGGATCACGTCGGCCCGGAACGGGCGAAGCCCGGGGGATCCCCCATGATCCAAACGGCGCATCCATCACCACCCGCTCGTCCCGCCGCGACCACTCACGCTGGCAGGCCGGATCCGCTTTGACGGTGCGTCATCCCCAAAGACACCGCGATCCGGTCGGACCGAGACGTCTTTGAACAAGCGGTCGCGTCGTTTCCCGACCCTTGCGCATTGCCGGTGTCGTTCGAACCGACCGCCCACCAATGGCGACCGCTCGGTCGCGACGAGCGTCATTTGCGTTAAGCCGAGCCCGGCCAGTCGCATCTGGCTGCGCCAGACTGCAAGGCACCAGCGCGCCCTCGTGGCGGGCGAAAGCGTCAAGCGCAACGCGGCCGCCCCCCGCCATCGCCTGAACCTGCGCAGCGCATCCTGCACAAGAGCGGACATGATCAGCAATCAAACACAGGATTAGTCCCAGATGGCGGTCATGCGAAGCACTTCCGATCCAGGTCTACTGACGGACGCCCCAGGGCCCCTTACAAGCGACTCGGCTCGCGGTGGGGCGTGTCGCTCAACGTCTGATGCATCATTCTGACTGGATCGAGAAGCCCGCGCGGATGGGTGGATCCCTGTCGCACGATTTGCGCGAGCCTGTGGTGGCCGCGGTCGAAGCCCGTCTGTCGTGCCGAGGCGGATCGCTCTGGTTTCGGCGCGGCACGCACAGTGCGTTGGGTGGCGCAGCCCCTCGCGGATAGCGACGGCCGCATCCATCCCCGGGGTGGCGCTCAAGGCTCGAGCGCCGTGCCCTTTCCGACAGTCCGGACATCGCCCATGAGGACCTGTCAGCACGCCTCATTGACGAGCGCGGCTCAGAGGTCGCGGTGGGCGGGCTGCTCCGGTTGTTCCGCAGCAATGGGATCAGCGCAAGCGGTGCCTGCATCCCACGCAGGTGCGGACAGCACCCCTGCTCGAGAGCTTCGGCCAATGGCTTGCCAAAGTCCGCGCCCCCGTCTCAGACGTCCCGTCGCGCCTTGGCGAAAAGCTCACCCACATCCACAACCAGCGGGAAGGCTTACCAACCTTCCTGACTGACGGCTGCGTCGAGATCCACTCCAACAGGGTCGATACCTGGTCCGCCCGATTGTCCTCAACGGCAAGAACGCTCCCTTCGCCGGACATAGTCAGGGCCGGAGAGCCTCGGGGCTCATCGCTTCGCCAATTGAGACCGCCAAGATGAACAACGTCGAACCTCGCGCCCACCTCATGGCCGCCCTCGAAGCGATCGCCACAGGTCATCCCAACGATAGTCTGGACGATCTCCGCCCCTGGAACCTCAGGAAAACGCCAACCTGAAAAGCGGGCGAACACGCGTTGGCTCAGTTCTGCGCCGCGACCCTCGGCCCCGATGGCGCAGAATTCAGCGATGCCGCGCAGGCTCTTGGCGGAGATGTCGCGGTCGAAGACCTCGCGCATCGTGGTCCCATTGTCGAACGGCGAATGCCGCCGAGAGGGGCGTTGGACGAGCAATCGGCGAAGATGATCGGTTCACCGCCTTCACGCAACGGTCTCATCCGCCGGTTGTAGCCGGAACACCCGTCGATCTGGAGAGTACCGTCGAAGCCGGCAAGGAAGGTCTCGGCATGTTCCCCGCCGCGGACGGTGGCACAAAGGTAGACCACGCCGGGCGGATCGGCGCCGCCCCGTTCGCCATCGGTCTCGAACGCTTGGAAACGCGATGGCTCACCAGTCATCGCGCGCCAGCACCCAGAGAAAGCCGGTCTTTGTCCGCCCGCGTCCAGGATCCAGAACCGGCGCCGTTGTCTGGTCCATCACCCGGTAGGCGATTGCCGGCAATTGCCGCAAGGGCATGAAGCGCTTGGTTGAGCGCTTGAGGCGCTCAGCCAGCCGGTCGACCGCAGACCCGAGGTGGAACGCGACCTTTCCGTCCGGCGC
The DNA here is from genome assembly GCA_039193505.1 of Pseudomonadota bacterium. GTDB lineage: Bacteria > Pseudomonadota > Alphaproteobacteria > Rhodobacterales > Rhodobacteraceae > Algicella. Next base: position 13,735 of record JBCCWM010000039.1, read on the forward strand.
TTCGCGGGTTCATTCCTTCGATCCGTCCACTGGACGGATCGATCCCATCGGGACCGGTCTTCACCCCAACTGGCCAATGTGGAGCGGTCGATTTGGATGCCGGACCGAGCCAGGATCCGGGACTTGCGGTGCAGGGGCGTGTGATCGGCGCGTTTGGCGACCGTCACCTGCGCCAGCACACCCTCTGTCGGAGTTCGCCATTGGTCTCGAACACATGGCGACACAATGGCTCACCCTTCGATCAGCCAGGGCCGCGACGGCGCCTGGGTGACACCGTCGTGCAGACGCGGCAGGCATAGTTCGGGCGCACGGACACGACCACCCGCAGCGTAGCCAGCAGGATGTCCAGGCATTCGGTCCGGTGCTCTCCGGTTCAATCCGGGGAAGGCTCTAGGGCAGATTGCCCAGGATCCGGTTACCAGGAGCGGGTTCGGGACGCGGCGCTGCAGGCGCCGCTTCGAAGGCCGCCCGGTGCTCTGGCGGCAGCACGCTCAGATCGAGATCTTCCGGATCGGGCCCCATAGCCCGCACTTTGGCTTTGGATCAAAGGCCCGTTGTCGGTGCAACCGGCCCTGAGTCAGTCTGCCGCAGACGGTGCCCGGACCCGCCGGCCACAGACCCTGCGCCAGTCGCGCCCCTGGAACTGGGCTTTGGGGTGCCGCATTTCCCCGTCGCTGATGGCGGGCCAGGCGAATTTGCCCGCCTCGAGGCGCTTGTATCTCGATCTCGATCATCGTTCTGGAGATCGGCGCCGCCTCACTGGTGACCTCGATCCTTGCACAAGCAGGAAGATCCGCTTCCGCTATGGGAAGAGAATGCTTGCCCCTCCGCGCCTGGCTCCGCCAAGTCGAAAGATGCTGCGGCGCCAGTCCGTGCCGCTCCGCGACATCGCGCGCGCCGGCGCCCGGCTCGAAGCGCGTCTGCATGATCAACACATTCAAGTCGTCCAGCCAGGAGTGACGTCCGGTCCGCCCTTCGGGCACCTCAAGCCGATCGACCGGGGTCATTTCGTCGTTCAAAAGCAGTCGGGTCGTTGGACAGAGTTCCATCTCACGATCGTTCCTCAACAGGATCGTTTGAAACTCGCCATCCCGAATTCAGCAACGCGAGCCGTGTGCAACTCTTATGGATCAGCGTCAAGGAAGGGCAGCGCAAGCAAGCGGGAGCGTGGCGCGTGGTGTGCGCTTCGGCCCGACATGGACCCTGCTCCACGTTCCGGACGAGACCGGCGCGACGAGCAGTATGGCGCGTCTGCCGGACAATGCCGGCCGGGATAGTGCAAGATGACGGCCCCGAGCGCTGGACTGCCGCTCGAAGGCAGCGCGGCGCCGACCTGCGTCTACGGCGCGACAGATGGAGAGATGTTCGACGCCGCAGCAGAATCCGACCTACGGCCCGTCGCAGGGGCGACATCGTCAATCTCGACGCACCACACGCTCACAAAATCGCCGGCACGCGCGACGGCGTGGAGGCGCTCGGCGCATCTCTGATGGTCCTGCCGCCGGACCCGGCCTCCACTCAGACCAAACAAGCCTTTGCAACGCTCCAAGCACCTCAGGGAAAGAGCGCTGCACCAACAACCAAGACCGCCGAGGCAGCAATTGCCGAAGCGCCAAACGTTTGCCTCTCTCGCGAATGCGGCAGCCATTTCGCCAATCCAGGACGTGAACCCGGTTGATCGATAAATGCTCTAGCGCTGAGATCGAGACGGCCGGAGCACATGCGCGTGATTGGGATCGTAGAGCGCGCTGTCTCGGAAGGCCTCTGCGCTCAAGGCGCGCCCGACAAGAACCAACGCTGTCCGAGTGATCTTGGCAGCGCGCACCTCTCGTGCCATCTCCGCGAGTGTCGTTTCGATCAGGCGCTCGTCGGGCCAGCCCACGCGGTAGGCGATCACAACCGGGGCATTCGCTCCGTAGTGCGGGGTGAGCTGGCGTTCGATCTCGCGCAAGTTTCGGATCGACAGGTGGATCGCGAGCGTTGCCCCCGAGAGCGCGAGCGTCTCCAAGTCTTCCCCCGCCGGCATGGCAGAGGACCGCATCGCCGTGCGCGTGAGGATCACCGTCTGACAAATCTCGGGCACCGTCAGCTCGCGCCTGATGCGAGCGGCGGCCGCAGCATAGGCCGGCACACCCGGCACGATCTCAAACGGGATCGAGAGCGCGTTCAGCCGGCGGATCTGCTCAGCGATGGCGCCGTAGAGCGATGGATCCCCCGAGTGCACGCGGGCGACGTCCTGCCCTGCAGCCTCGGCGGTGACGATCTCCTCAACGATCTCGTCGAGCGTCATCGAGGCGGTGTCGAGAATCCGCGCGCCCTCCGGTACACCCGCAATGACAGCGGGCGGCACCAGGGAGCCCGCAAAAAGACAGACCGGACACCCTGCTATCAGGCGCTGCCCCTTGACGGTGATCAAATCCGGGTCCCCCGGGCCAGCACCGATGAAGTACACTGTCATTCGGTCGTGCCCCCTGCGCCCTTCTGCGCGTAGCCCCGCGGTGTGTAGAGCCACGCCCCGTCCGCGCCGGCACTTCGATCGCCGCTTTCCAGCGCGCGGCTTTGGCTCGAGCCGATCAGGACCACGGTCAACATATCGACCTCGTCGGTCTCGAGTGTGCCGAGGGTGCGGCGCTGGAGCCGCTCCTCTGGGCGACCGAGATTGGACGCCAGAAGGACCGGCGTCCCAGCCGGGCGGGCCTCCAACAGGATCTCCCGCGCGCGGTCGAGCAGGGTTCGCCGCCGCCGCGAGACGGGGTTGTAGAGCGCGACGACAAAGTCCCCGTCCGCCGCTGCGCGAAGACGCCTCAGGATGTCCTCGCGGGGGGTCAACAGATCGGAGAGCGAGATCGCGCAGAAATCATGCCCAAGGAGCGCGCCGGCCCGGGCCGAGGCGGCCTGTAGCGCTGAGATCCCAGGCACATGAACGACCTCCGCCCGTCGCGCCGCCGCGCTGAGCCCGCCAGTTCGGGCAAGAAGCTCGGTCACGAGCGCACCCATCGCATAAATCCCTGCATCGCCAGAGGACACCAAAGCGACCCGCATCCCTTCGCCCGCGCGCTCAAGCGCGTATCGGCATCGGGCCTCCTCCTCGCCGAGCGGGAAGTCCCGGCGCGGCTTGCCCGCGATCAGAGGTCCGAGAAGATCGAGGTAGAGGCTGTAGCCCACAACCTCGTCAGCGGCCGCGATCAGCCGGCTCGCCTCCGGGGTGCGCATCTCGGCATCGCCCGGGCCAATGCCCACAACCGCGAGGTGGCCCCGGCTGCGCCCCAGCCGCGGCGCCTCCCCGAGCCTTGCGACGGCCACAGTTGCAACAGCCGACTTGCGCTTTTCGACCACAAGATGCCCTCCGGGGCCGACCGCGGCGAGCGCCGCGCCCTCGGCAACACCGTGGCACCCGACCTCCGCAAAGACGACCTCGGAGGGCGCTGTCAGTCGGGGGGTCTCCGCCTCGAGCGTCGCGGCATCGAAAAACCGCGCGGGCACAGAGAGATGCCGGGCCAGCGCATGCACAGCCGCCTCATCCGCCTTCACATCGATCGAGGCTATGGCGGCCACTTCCCCCTCTGCGAGACCGGCATCGGCGAGGGTTTGGGCGGCGAGCGCGATCACGGCATCGGGGTCCGCACCGCGCACCGCACCGACGCCCAGCACCAGATCCTGGCGTCGGTAGATCAGCGGCGGATGCGTCCCGACACTGACAACGATCGGCCCGCTCGGACCCTCGACCCGCACAGCGGGGAGGGGCGCGAGCCAGGGCGCGTCGCCCATAACCCTCGCGCCCTCGCCCGCGAGAAGGGCGGCCATTGCGGGCTTTGCGGCCTCCGGTGTCTCGAGCCGCCAGCCCTC